>DDYQ01000204.1 GCA_002348005.1 Desulfobacteraceae bacterium UBA2230
GAGCTTTTCAGAGAACCGCATAATTAAATTGTCCGCCAATGTCAACATTTTTATGTCGCCGGGGGCAAGGACGCTTGTGTCGGCAGAAACGATGTGCTATTCAAGGCGCCCGGTTTATTGATGTAATGATTATAGAAGATTAGAGCGTGCCGCGACCGCGGGCTGCGTCAGACTGCGGAAGATCGGCCGCTCCGGCAGAGCTCCAAAAAAAGAAAGCGGCCGATGCGCCGCACCGGCCTTTGCTAGTTTGTCTTTACTCATGCAGCGGCACGAGTAATGGCACCCGATTCATCGCCCAACGAGGGAGATTGTCCATGACACCCATCCGTACCCGATTTGCCCCCAGCCCAACCGGCTACCTGCACGTGGGCGGCGCCCGCACGGCCTTGTTCAACTGGCTGCATGCGCGCCATACCGGAGGCCGTTTTATCCTGCGCATCGAGGACACCGACGTGGCCCGATCGACCCAGGCGTCGGTGCAGGCTATTTTCGACGCCCTCGAATGGCTCGGGATCGATTGGGACGAAGGCCCTTTCTATCAGAGCCAGCGCTCGGCGGTCTACAGCGAGTACATTCAAAAACTGGTGGCGGCGGGCAAGGCCTACTACTGCACCTGCACGCCGGAGCAGATCGACGCCATGCGCGAACGGGCGCGCGCCACCGGCCAGAAGCCGCGCTACGACGGCACCTGCCGCGAAATGAACCTTGGGCCGTCGGCCAAGGCGGTGGTGCGCTTCAAGGCCCCGCTGACCGGCACGACGGTGATCGAAGACATCATCAAGGGACGAATCGTCTTCGAAAACAGCGAGCTGGATGACTTCGTCCTGTGCCGCAGCGACGGTATGCCCACCTATAACTTCGCCGTGGTGATCGATGATGTGACCATGGATGTCAGCACCGTGGTGCGCGGCGACGACCATGTGATGAATACCCCCAAGCAGATCCTGCTCTATCAGGCGCTGGAACACCCCCTGCCGGTTTTCGGCCACGTGCCCATGGTGCTGGGCGCCGACCGCACCCGCTTGAGCAAACGCCACGGCGCGACCTCCGTGACCGCTTACCGCGATATGGGCCTCCTGCCCGAGGCCTTCATCAACTATCTGGCCCGCCTGGGCTGGTCGCACGGTGATCAGGAGTTCTTCACGCGTTCCGAATTGATCGCCAAATTTACCCTGGAGCACGTCGGCCGGTCGGCCGGCATCTTCGACCCGGTCAAACTTCAGGCGCTCAACGCCGATCACATCAAAGCCGGCACGCCGGCCGCCCTGGTCCGGCACCTGCGGCCCTTCTTGAATGAACTCGGCATCGCGGCCGAAGATGACGAATACCTGTGCGCGGTGATCCCCACGCTGCAGGCGCGCAGCAAGACCCTGCGGGAGATGGCCGAACAGTCGCGCTTCTACTTTCAGGAGGTTATCGCCCTGGACGGCGAAGCCGCCCGCAAATTCCTCACGCCGCAGATCCGGCCGGTGCTCGAAGCGGTGCGGGCGCAGCTGGCCGCTCTACCGGTCCTGGAAGAAAAGCCGCTCGAAGCGCTCTTTGCCGATCTGGTCGAGCAATTGGCGATAAAGTTCGGCAAAATCGCCCAGCCGCTGCGGGTGGCCCTGACCGGCGGCACCGTGAGCCCGGGGATTTTCGAGATCATGGTCGTATTGGGCAAGTCGCGCGTCCTCGCCCGTTTGGACGCCGCCATCCAATACATCGCCGCGCAGCCGGCCGCGCAAGCCTGACAGGCCAAAATGCGGCCAAAATCCGCTTGACTCCCCGGGTCAAGCTCATTATGTTAGCTGCGTTTTACAAACTGGGGGATCGTCTAACGGTAGGACCACGGACTCTGACTCCGTTTGTCCAGGTTCGAATCCTGGTCCCTCAGCCAAATGAATCAAGGGGTTAAGCGTAAGGGCTTATCCCCTTTTTTCAATTTGCGTGACTTCGTGTGGGACTTTGCCTGGCCTGCTTTTAAAGCCGCGGGTCAAGCGCTCCGGTGCAGCTCGCTATCGATGCCGTTCAGGCGTATAATCTCAACCATGAATTAATACCAGCGGCCCTGATAAAGATACGCGCAGGGCCGCCGGTGTTTTGATCGGTCCGACTAAACTACTCTAACGGTTTCAATTCCACCCGACGGTTTTGGGCCTTGCCCTCTTTGGTCTTGTTGTCGGCGACCGGCTGGGTTTCGCCGTAGCCTTTCGATGAAATCCGTTCCGCAGCGATTCCTTGCTGCCTGAAGTAATCGGCCACTGCCCTGGCCCGCTTTTCGGACAAGCCCTGGTTGTAGCTGTCCTTGCCGTCGCTGTCCGTGTGGCCCTGCACCTCGATGCGCATTGCGGGGTTCTGCTTCAATACCTGCAAGGCTTCGTCGAGCCCGGCCTGCATGTCGGGTTTGATGTCCGCCTTGTTGGTGTCAAAGAACACGTTGGCCAGCACCCAGCAGCCCGCCGCGTTGACCTTGGCGCCTTTGGGGGTTCCGGGGCAGCGGTCCTTGCTGTCGAGCACGCCGTCGCCGTCTGAATCGATGTCGGCCTTCTTCACGGGGATTGGGCAGCCCTTGTCGTCAACCTTGATCCCGGCCGGCGTATTGGGGCACTGGTCAACGTTGTCGGGCACTCCGTCGCCGTCGCTGTCGAGGACCTCCGCTAAAAAGACGTTTTGCACAAAACCGGCCATGGCGTCAGCCGAGGTCAGGCTGCGTCCTGCAAGCGCGGCGCCGCAGGGGGTCACGGAGGCGATCTGCTGCATAACCGCGGCGCCTTCAGCGTCCTCGCCGACATGCACGGTGTAGATGCACAGGCGGTCGCCGAACTCGGTTTTGAGCGCGTTGGCCGCCGCAAGGGGTTCGGTGCCCACATCCTGTCCGTCGCTGACCATGATCAACGCCATTTTGCCTTTGATCTGCTTCAAATCAGCCGCCGCCGCCTTGAGCGCCTCGGCCATGGGAGTGGTTCCGCCGGGCTTGGAGATGCCGTCCAGCCCCTGCTTGAAGGCTGCACGCTGATAAGGCGCCATGCCGAAGAACAATTGGGTTTTCGCCTTCGATACCGCAGGCTCGTGGCCGAACCCGCGCAGACCGCCGGTGACCGCAAGCGGCGGCAGGGTCCGGTTCATGCGGTCCACGATCGATTTGGCCAGATCGAATTTCATGTAGTCGCCGTCGCCCTCGGTCATGGAACTGGAGGCGTCCAGCAGCACGAGAAAACCATCCACCTTGGCTGCGGTTTTGCCACTTTGGTACTGAGGGGTCAGGTCCCTTGCGGCCATGTCCGGGGCCAGATAGATTTTGGCGCAACCCGTGAACAACAGACCGACCATGATCAGACGCATCACTTTCATGATTTCTCCTTTGCTTGCGATTGTGAACTCACAGGTCAGACACAGAACTTGATTGAGTTTTCGACCCCGACCTTGAAAATGCCGGACCACCTTTTGCTTGTCCCGAGTAGCAGTACAATTACAACGCCGTTCATTCAACCGGCACTGCGGTTGAAATCACAATATTCTGCAGGGTCCCCACTTGGATATCCGGATAGGTAACCGTCTCGTATCCGACACTCGAAGCAACGATCGTGCAGATTTGACCGGCAGGCAGACTCACCATGTAGCCGTAGGTATTTAAGACATTGATCGAAATGATCTCGATCGCGTTCGGGCCATCGCTATCGGTGGTGTCCTTGCGGAAGCTGAGCGTGGCATACTGCTCGAGCGCGCCATCGGTGATTTCCACGTCACCCGTAACAACACCTGCTCCTTCAGCGCTATCGTCGAGCTCAAGGTCCTTTTCTACCGGATCCGCACCCGCGCTGATTTTACTGAATACCACCCGGCCGTCAGCCGCATAGGCCACCAGATTGTAGTCACCCGGGGCCACAAACATTTGATAATGGCCGTTTTCATCTGTAATGGTGGCGGCTGCAACCGTCACCTGTCCCGCAGAGTCGTCTGCGGCGGCTGCGTCGAAGACCTGAGCACTGACCTGAGCACCCCCAACAGGAACATAGGCTTCGCCTTCCAGTCGGGTCACCTGACCGGCAATGGTCGTGCATTCGGGCAATTCACGGACCTTGATGGTCGGTTTGAGCAGCCAGTTTTCGCTTGCGCCTGCCTGGACGACCGAATGGGCTGCGTCGAAATCCAGGATCAGTTCAGTTGTCTCCCCGCCCGTGATCTCAAACCCATTCACAATCTTGACACCGGTTTTTTCCCCGCTGGGGATTTTCAATTCATAGGTATTCGGCGGATCCTGGGTGTCGATGACGTAATTGGCATACGGGTGCGCCACACCGCCATTCAGATTCAATTCGGCTTCGGTGCCGATAATCAGTCGCATTTGGGTGTAGTGCCCCTCCTGCAACGATACCAGCCCGAGGTTTTGCCGGACGCCGTTTACCAATTCCAAAAGGTTCAAGGTGATCGGACTTTTTGGCATATCCACCTTTTTCCAGTTGTTGGGGCTGTTTTCATTGCCGCCAAGGTGCACCTGAACTTCCTTGATGGTGACATACACGGCCTGGTAGGAACCCGATGCATCCGTAAGGCTCAATGAAAGCGTTCCTGGATCGCCGCCGGATGAACCGCCGCCGCCACAAGCCGCCATCAACGCCAACGCCGAGAAGACAAATACCAACAACCCTTTCTTCATCTGCACCTCCTTTGATCATTGAGCGGCCGGTGCCAAGCGGCCCCGGCTTGCGCTCAACAACTAAAATGAAAATCCAAAATTGGGGTGCAAGCTGCGTACCACGCAGCGCTTTTTAAATCTTGAACTGATTAAGCTACTTAGAACAGTCGGGGGTACGACGATTGCCGTCGATGGATAAAAATTTACAATTTGGGTGTCGATTTATGCACAGGCATGGTCCGCGGCCAACCAAATCAAAGGGCCGCGCTTTTCAGTGCAGCCCTTTGTCGTTTGGTTTTAAAAAGCCTTAAAGTCGAGAGGCGACCCCGGCGGGTTACGATGCCGCGGGGGTGCCGAGGTCGAGCTTGCCGTAACGCTTTTCATAGTCCGCCAGCACATTGGCCAGAAGCAGCGACAGGCGTTTGGCCGCAAAGGGACTCATCACGATCCGGTCGGAAAGCTGGACCTTGATGTCCTTCTGCCCTGCGTGCCAGTTCTGGTTCATGCCGAACAGCAACACGATTTCTTCGCGCCCGCCGGCGACGTTGGAGACATTGCAGTAAACGCTGCGCATGTTGGTGTCGTCCCACACGATCCTCGGCTGGCCGGCCGCCTGAGCCTCTTTTTCCACGTTCGCACTTTTCTGATCCGCCATTGGTCTCTCCTTAGTTGTCGGTTGATGAGCAGTTCGGGTGCTGCGTCTCTTTACTACTTCTTTTCAGTGCATGTCAAAACCACATAAATCATTCTTTCGACCTAAGCCGATCGAAGGACCATAAGAAGAAAACCATAACCAGGGCCTATAGCGCCCGGAACCAGGAGCTGATAGGTTAAATTGACCAGGGGTTTGCCGCCTGCACCACCAGGCGGCCGAAACACGCAAGCTGCCGTACAGGCACGAAGAGGAGCCGGTGAAAGAAAGCCGATTGAAATCTCCGGAATTTACCATTGCCGCGGTGCTGCTGCTGCTCCTTGTGCCTGCCGCGGCCGCCGCCCACAGCTATCGCTTTGACTGCCTCGACTGCCCCGGCATTCTCGGAAACCAGCTTTCGGTCGCACTGAGCGCCGATGACGGCAGCGTCGTGTTCACGTTTTACAATGGCCTGGGCTTGACGGAATCGGAATTCATTCCCTCTTCGATCACGGGCATCTATTTCGATTTCGGCGAGCTGACCCAGAGCGGCGCCGCTATCGACTGGTCTTCTTCAGGCGGCATCTGGTTCGCCTCGCCGGCCAGGCCGGCCGACCTGCCGGGCGCCAAAACGTTGACGCCCCGCTTCGACACCGACTTCGGCATTGGCAGCGGCCGCCCGACGCCGAAAGCCGGGATCGACGGCGCCGGGGAGTGGGTTTCCGTGGCCTTCACCGGGTTCACGTATGCGGAAGCCGCTTCCGCCCTGAACAGCGGCACGTTGCGGATCGGCCTTCACGTGCAGGGCATCGGCGCCGACGACGAGGGCGGGACTTTCGTCAATGCCGTGCCCCTGCCGGGGACCCTGCTCCTGCTGGCCGCGGGGCTGGCCGGGTGGATCGGACTGCGGCGGAAACTGCCCGTGGACCGATCCGCATCATACTCGAGTCGTATCCGCATTGCGCCGAAAATACGAAAAAAACAAACCCCCTGACCGATGGAACCGATCGCGGGAAGGTGATATACATAAAATTCCCCAGCGGCGTCTACTCAAGACTCCCGGGGTACATGCATGCAGGACCCACTCACAAGAGGGGCATTTATGAAAAAGCGGATTGCGACCCTGTTAAGTTTATGCACGCTCCTGGTATTTGCGGCACATGCGCAGGCGATTACGGTTACACCCAGTATTTCGGTTGCATCTGGAACGTTATCTGATTACCAACAATCCGGATCGGTGATCGAATTACTCGGCCCTCCATATACCATTGAAATAAGTAACGAGCTGTACCGGTACGAGTTCGATGTCGATCCTCCAGCATCAGGCATCCTGTCGCAAAACTATGAGATCATCGACGACAATCCGGAAAGAAGCGCTCTTACAATTCATTATACATCCGGGGCCCATGTCAGTGGCGATAATATTACATACATGATCGTAAAAGACGGTAATGCGGATCCTGCTTGGTATCTTTTTAATCTGACCGACTATTGGGATGGTATAGCAAATATCGAACTTGAAGGCTTCTGGCCTGGAGATGATTCGAAAGGCCAAATCGGCCACATATCCCTCCACGGAACAGCCGTGCCGCTGCCCGGCACCTTGCTGCTCCTGGGCACAGGGCTCCTCGCGCTGGTCGGGGTTCGGCGTAAAATCAACAGCTGATGCGCGTCGAGCGTATCGGGAACAACCCTCGGCCTCAGGGTGACGTGGCCGCCGATCTGACCCGCGTAAAAGTGTATTTGACACATGGATGTCTCATCGTTGACAACGTGAGACATTCCTCCGGTGTGCACGACGCGCAGCCGGCTGAAGCCTAATCGATAAATGCGGCAATTGTGTAAAACACTTCTTAAGAATTAAAACCTTTTTACCTTTTTATATCCCCACCCCTTCAGCTAACCTCCCGTAATCACATTTAGCCTTATTTATTGCACGAATCTTGCATAGAATTTGCGTCCGAGCGTTTGCGAATTGCATTTGCAGACTGCAGTTTTTGATGTTAGCCTTTTTCCAACCCGAAGGATGCTGCAATGACACCCAGTGCCGGACCCCTTGAATTCGTCACCGTCAGCGCGGATGAACTGAATTGCGAACTGGTCTCCTACTGCCTTCAGAGATCGTTTCCGCAGGCGAATTTCGTCTGCAAAAAGAGCATTCCATTCCACAAGGAGACAGCGCCGCGGCGAAGGTCCTTCTGTCTGATCGACTGCATGACGCTCGATGCAGCCGCCATCGAAGCGCGGCTCAATCTGAACCGGGACCAGTCAAACCCCACCGACGCGCCGCCCTTGATCCTGTTCAACGTCGAACCGCACCTGAACCTGAAGACTATCGTCAAGCGCTACAAAATAAGAGGGCTTTTCCTGCGGACCGATCCTCCCGATATCTTCTGCAAGGGCATCCGCACGATTTTCGCGGGCGAATTGTGGCTCTCGCGCAAAATGCTGTCGGAGTGCATCCTCATGCCGCGCTCCAATCCACGGGACGGGGAGACCGTCAACGCGCTTTCCAAACGGGAAAAAGCGATCCTGAACATGATCGCGCAAGGCGCCAGCAACCAGGATATCGCCGATGCGCTCACGATCAGCATTCATACCGTCAAGACGCACATCAGCCACATATACAAGAAGTTCAACGTGACAAATCGCATCCAGGCATCTTTGATCTTGACCCAGACTGCGGAGTAAGTTAGAAGAGCGGCGTAAAAGCTTGAAACATATAAAAGTTTAAGTCTGAAGCAGTTCTCCCCCCCGGAAACGTACGCACCTTTCCTCTAACGCTCGGCCCTGCTGGAAGATTGGAGACCATGGAGTCCCGGAAAGATGCCGCATCGACTTCTTCGAACGCAAACGGTTCCGGAAACATCTCGCTGTACATCTTCGGCAGCAATGCCTTTAACAACCATATTCTGGCCGACTTCCTGCACGAACACACCGGTATTCCCTGCCGGCATCTCGGCAATTCCGGCATCAGCGACGCGCTCGGCCGTTTTCCGGAAAAAACCAGTGTCGTTCTGATCGACCACAATTGCTTGAGGCAGCTCAATGCCGAAGAAAGCGCCTGCCTGGTCAAAGCGGCGCAGGCGCCGAACTTCCGGCTGATCGTTTTCCAGGTGAACCCCGAACGCAAGGACGAGTTCGGTCTCTTCCGGAAAGGGGTGTGGGGCATTTTCTACAGCAACCAGTCGATCAGCCTCTACCCCAAGGCGATACGGTCCATCCTGGAAGGCGAACTGTGGTATCCCCGGCGCATCCTGGAGCAGATTTTCCTCGAACAGGACTTCCCGAAGTTCAGTCACAACAAGGCCTGGTACATGCTGACCGCACGCCAGAAGCAAATCCTGCAGCTTCTGGCGGCCGGCCACAGCAACAGCGAGATCGCCGACAAGCTCTGCCTCAGTCCGCACACGGTCAAGACGCACATCTACCACATCTACAAGAAACTGGGGGTCGGCGACCGGCTGGAAGCCTGCGCAAAAATATCCGAGTTCCGCCCGCAGGCCGGCTGACGGAGGCGCTTCGTGTCAAACGAAGGCAGCGCAAAGGGGTAAAGCGATTGACACCGCATGCCCGCCGGTGTAGAAATCTCATTGATTCCATTGAGCTTTCATGCCCATGCGGCGCGAGCGGAGCACAGGTGCGGGGATGTACCAGAAATTCTACGGGTTGAAAACGAAGCCGTTCCACATCACCCCGGATCTTTTCTTCCTGTTCATGAGCTCCAAGCACAAGCTGGCCCTGGACTGCATGGAATTCGGCCTGCTGAACAACGCCGGCATCATCCTGATCACCGGCGATATCGGCACCGGCAAGACCACCACGATCCGGCGCCTGCACCAGGACCTCGGGAAAGAGATCAAGCCCGCCTGCATCTTCAACACCAATCTCGACCCGGAGCAGTTTCTGGCGCTCGTGCTGCACGAATTCGGGGTCGAAGCCGACCCCCTCAACAAAAGCCGCAACATCCATGTCATCCAGCAGACGCTGCAGCAGATGCGCGGCGCCGGACAGCGCCCGCTGCTGATCGTCGACGATGCCCAGAACCTGACCTTCGCGGTGCTCCAGGAGGTCCGCTGGCTCTCCGGGCTGCAGGATGAAAACGGGATGCTCGTGCAGATCATCCTGGTGGGCCAGCCCGAGCTGAAAGCCCGCCTGGCGCACCCCACCATGGCCTCGCTGAACCAGCGCATCGGCATCAGCGTCGACCTTGGCCCCTTCACGCGCGAAGAATCGGAAGCCTATATCCTGCACCGCCTGAAAAAAGCCGGACGCCGCAAACCGCTCTTCTCCACTGCCGCGCTCGACGCGATCTACACCGTGACCGGCGGGACCCCGCGCACCATCAACCTGTTGTGCGACCACGCCCTGGTGTACGGGTTCGCCGACGGCCGCAGACAGATCGACGCGCCGATCGTCGAACAGGTGGTCGGCGAGCTCGGCGGCTACGGCGTGGGCTTCAGCGCCCCTTCCGGCACCCGGCCGCCTCTGGACGCCGGGGACCCCCCGACCGGCGGTCAAACCGCGCAGGGAGAAGAGAGCGCCGCGCCGGGCGTCCTGCTGCCCAGGATCCAGCAGCTGGAGGGGCGACTCGACCAGCTCGAGCGCATGATCGTCAATTGGGCCGGCGAACTGCAGCAGACCCTGCGCGACCAGCTGGCCGAAGAACGCCGGCGCAGCGAACGCCTCACGCTGCTGATCGCCGGCGCGAGCGCCGCCAGGCCGGAAGAACCGGCGGACCCGCCCGCCCCAATCGCACTCGCCGCGCAAAAAAAAGGCGGGAGCGACCGCTGACCTCCTCCCGCCCTTCTGATTTTTAAATGCTCCGGGCAGCGTTTCGGGCACGCGGGATAAACCGCAGCCCGCCGTCCGGCCCGCGAACTTCAGCGCTCGGCGCGATACGCGTAGCGCACGGCGCCGGCCTCGGCGTGCTTGTTGAGCACGAAGCCCAGGAACTTCTCTTTGGGCACCAGTTCCATCGCGCCCTGAATCTGCTTCAGCGGGGTCTTGCCCGACTCGACCACCACCACGATGCCGTCGACGTACTGCGCCAGCACCATGGTGTCGGCGCCGCCGAGAATGGGCGGCGCGTCCACGATGATGAAGCGATCCGCGTAGCGGCCCTTGAGCTCGGCCATGAGATCCCGCATGCGCGGCGAGCCCAGCAGTTCCGCGCCGTCCTGCGTGACCCGGCCGCCCGAAATCAGGGTCATCTTCTCGATCCGGGGCCACATGATGAGCTCTTTGAGTTCCCGGCCGTCGATGAGGTAGTCGGCGATGCCCCTGTCCCGGGGCAGGCCCAGGTAGCGGCAGACGCTCTGCCGGCGCAGGTCGCAGTCCACGAGCAGCACCGTCCGGTCATGGAATTTGGCAAAGACCAGGGCCAGGTTGACGGCGGTCAGGCTCTTGCCCTCGCCCGGGCAGACGCTCGTCACCATCAGCATGTTCCAGCCCTTGGGGTTCATGCGCTGGCTGATCTGGGTGCGCAGCACCTTGTAGTAATCCTGCTCGGGCGCATCCGGCCGCAGGCAGACGCAGCGGTGTTTCGCGGCGACCTGCGGGTCGCAGGCCGCGCTGCGGGCATCGCGGTAGACCGGCGGGGTCCAGCCGCCGCCGGCCGGCGGACCCGGCGCCGGTCCCAGGGGTGCCGGCGCCGCCTCGCGGATGGTCGGGACCTCGGCATCGGGGACCGGCGGCCGGACCTCCACCGCCAGAACGTCCTGCGCGCCGGCGGGGGCCTGGGATGCGTGCAGATCCCGGGCGCGTTCCTTTTTGGCCTTCTCCACCGCCTTCTGGTACTTCATCATGTCTCACCACTCCCTAAATAGTGCAGAGACCCGCTTTCCTCTCTGTTTCCTCTGTGTCCTCTGTGGTGAAAATTAAAAAATATTAAACCACAGAGAGCACAGAGACCACAGAGGTCGATAACAAGTCTTCTCCCGCTTTCCCCCCCTCTGTGCTCTCTGTGTCCTCTGTGGTCAAACCTAAAAAATGTTAAACCACAGAGAGCACAGAGACCACAGAGGTCGATAACAAGTCTTCTCCCGCTTTCCCCCCCTCTGTGCTCTCTGTGTCCTCTGTGGTCAAACCTAAAAAATATTAAACCACAGAGAGCACACAAGACCACAGAGGTCGATACCAAGTCTTCTCCCGCTTTTCCCCCTCTGTGCCCTCTGTGTCCTCTGTGGTCAAACCTAAATTTTTAAACCACAGAGAGCACACAGACCACAGAGATCGATACCAAGTCTTCTCCCGCTTCCCCCCCTCTGTGCCCCTCTGTGTCCTCTGTGGTCAAACCTAAAAATATTAAACCACAGAGAGCACAGAGAACACAGAGGTCGATACCAAGTTTTCTCCCGGTTTCTCCCCCTCTGTGCCCTCTGTGTCCTCTGTGGTCAAACCAAAAAATATTAAACCACAGAGAGCACAGAGACCACAGAGGTCGATACCAAGTCTTCTCCCGCTTTTCCCCCTCTGGGTCCTCTGTGGTGAAAATTTATAACCTGCTAAAACATCTTTCGCGTTAATTTAGCCCAGAACACATTCAAATCCATCACCTGGTAGTGAAACACCACCAGCCCCGCTACCACCAGCCCCACCGCGGCCACACCCGCAGCCACATACCGGAGCCTGCGCCGTTTGACATCCTCGGCCGAAAGGAGCATCGGCACCACCACCAGCACCGGCGCACCGAAGCCGTCGCTCAGCTTCGCGGCACTGCGCACCGAGGAGTCCGCAAACTCCCGCAGGGCCGCAAAACCCACCCCCGCGCCCAGGCCCAGCACGATGCCGATCAGCCCGATGGCCAGCCGGTTGGGCTTGTAGGGCTTTTCGGGAAGGCGGGCCGGATCGATCAGGGTGAAGCGCTCGCCTTTCTGCTCCTTCTCCAGCCCGTGGGAGACGCGCGCCTCCATCACCTTGCGCATCAGGTCGTCGTATTTGGCCTGCGTGTTGATTCGCTCGGTCAAAAGCTTGCGGTAGGCTTCCTCGACCCGCGGGGTCGTGTCGATCTGTTTCTGAAACAGCTCCTTTTTCCCCTCGAGCACCTTGATCTGCAGCCGGATCGACTCGATTTCGGACTGCGTGCTGGCCAGCTGGGCGGCCAGCGTGATATAGGCCGGGTTGTCCGGCAGCGTCTGCACCGACCCTTTGGCCTCCGCGATCTGCCGTTCAAGGTCGGCGATCTCGGCTCTGGCCTTGACCACGTCGGGGTATTCGTCGCTGAAGCGGCTTTTCAGGTGCACCAGCTCGACGCGCAGCTGGTCCAGGCGCACCTTGTTCTCCTGCTGGGGCGCAATGCTGGCGAGCTGACTCTGCAGGTAGCTCTCGCGCTCTTTCTGGCTGCGCAGCTGCTCCTGCATCAGCTCGATGCCGCGCTCGGTGTTGTTCAGGTTCTGGATGTTGAGCTGCAAAAGGTCCGGCAGCGTGTTCATGTTGCGCTCCTGGAAGTCGGCGATCTTCGCCTCGGTGCCGTCGAGGGTCTCCTTGACCCTGTTCATCTCCATTTCCAGGAACTGCGAGGTCTCCTCGGTTTTCTGCATGCGTTCGCGCAGGTTCTCTTCCAGAAAGAGCGAGGTCAGCAGCGTCGCCACCTGCTGCACCTTGCGCGGGTCGTGCTTGCCCTCGAAAGAGAGCGCAAAGGCGATCGCCGCCTCGGAAGCCCTGCCGCTGCGCGGGTCTTTCACGTCGGCATTGATCATCTTGAGCTTGGTGTCCTCGCGCATCTTGGCCACCAGCGCTTCGGTGGGCTGGGTGTCGCGCAGTTCGCGGTACAGGTCGAGGCGGTTGATGATCTCCAAAAGGCGCGTCGAGCTCATGATCCGCTGGTTGATGACCTGGATGCGCTGTTCGGCGTAGCTGGTCACCGCCGCGCGGACGAAATCGGCCGGGATCTCCTGTCCTTCGATCAGAATGGTGGCCGTGGACTTGTAGACCGGCGGCAGGAGCAGCGCAACGGCCGCGGCCAGGATCATCACGCCGAGGGCCGTCAGCGCAAGGCTCCACTTCCGGCGCCGCAAAACGGCCATGTAATCGTCGAACCCCATGATCTCTTCGAACTCTTGATCCATCGATGGCCTCAATCGATCACCTCGGATGACCGCNNCCGCTTTTCCTTGCCGCCGCAGCGCCCGGCCCGGACCGACATCCTGTCCGTTCGCGCCTACTCCAGTATCGGTTGCTCGAAGGCGAGCTTGAGCAGGACCAGATTGCGCGCGTAAGTTTCACCGGCGACGCGGTCATCGATCCAAGTATAGCCATAGGCGGCTTCCAGAAACAACCGGTCGGTCAGCGCAAAGCGCAGAAAGGGTCTCAGGCTCAGCGTGTCCTGGTCCGTTTCGCGCCGCGCGAGCTCTCCCGCCGGCGCCCGGTTGAGGTGGTAGCCGGCCGCAAGGCCCGCCCACGAGCGTTCGGCAAAGCGGTAGCGCAAGTCCAGTGTGCCCGAAGTGCGCTCCACCGAACCGTCGCGTCCGCCGGCAGGGCCGATGTCGTGGGAGGCATTCAGGCTGACGGCCGCGTATTCGCCGCGATAGCCGAACTCCAGCGCCGCCACCGCGCCCCAGCCCTCGTCGGTCACCGATTCGCTCCCCACATCGAACTCGCTTTGCGTGCGGCGCAGGCCGCCGTCGACCTGCAGGTCCCACACCTCGGTCAGCCGCCACAAAAATCCGATCGTGCCCGCCTGGTAGTCGGTCCGCGCCGTGTCGTAGTCGTACTGCGCATAGCTCACATTCAGGCGTCCGGTGGCGTTGTTCCAGAAGCGGTCCAGGCGCCGCGAAAACCCGATGCCGCCGCGCTGCGACCGGTAGTCGGAAAATGCATCGCCGGCGTAGCGCTGATCGCGGTTCGCATAGGAGAACGACGCGGAGGTGATTTCGTCGAGCGCATACGAAAGTCCCAGCCCCAGGCTCCGGCTTTCGCGCGCGGTCGCGTCGAGCACGAACCCGGTGACCTCGATGTCGCGGTCCGGCTGCGTGTCCCGGGAGTAGGACGCGTCCAGCGAGGTTTTCAACTTCGGGGTCGCCCAATAGCCGACACCGGCCGCGTAGTGCTGGTCCAGGCCGTCAAATTCATCGTTTTCGGCGTAGTGGTTGTTCTGCAGCCGGCCGGAAAGCGAAGCCTCGAGCCGCTCGGTGCGGTTGGTCAGCCGCAGCCCGGCCAGCAGCCGGGTGACGAAGTCGTCGATCGCGTCGCGGGAACTGAAAAGCACATTGTCGTTGTACTCTTCGCCGGCGCCCAGCGACAGGACCAGCCTGCGCTCGTCGGCGGCGGCCCCGCCGGAGCCGATCAGCGCCGCCAGCACGGCAACCGCCACCGCTTTTCCTGCGCGCATGCCTGTTCTTGCCGCCCGGTCTATCGCACCACCACCACATCGCCGCGCTGCAGCACGATATTCTGCGCCATGTTCCTGCCGGCCGCCACCTCGTCGTAGTCGAAGTTGAAGATGTCGGTCCGGTCCGGACCTTTTCGGAAAATGCGGATGTCGCCGCGTTTGGCGAAGCTGTTCAGGCCGCCGGCCATGGAGAGGGCCTGCAGCACGTCGACGCTGGCGTTCAGCACGAAGCGGCCGGGCTGGTTGACCCTGCCGATCATGTAGATCAGCAGGCTGTTGACCTGCTGGACGCCGACCGAAAGCACCGGGTCGGGAACAAAGCGCGCCAGCCGCTCCTCCATCTCTTTTTTCAGCTGCGCGACGGTCCGGCCGGCAGCCTGCACTTCGCCGATCAGCGGAAAGGCGATCCTGCCGTCCGGCAACACGCTCAGCTGCTTGGTCAGGGCGTCCTCCTTCCAGACCGACACTTCGAGCACGTCGCCCGGTCCGATCAGATAGTCGCCGCCGGCCATCTCCGCCGCTCCGCCAGCCCCCGCCCCCAGAAGCACCAGAATCGCTGAAATTACGACGCTGAAAGCTTTCATCCATCGCTCCGTCGTGTGAAGAAATAAATATGAACCAAAAGAGAACATAGAGATGATACTGATTTTTCTCCTGCTTTTTACCCTCTCAGGTCCTCTGTGTCCTGTGGTCAAAACCAAAAATATTAAACCACAGAGAGCACAGAGAACACAGAGGTCGATACCAAGTTTTTCTCCCGCGTTTCCCCCCTCTGTGCCCTCTGTGTCCTCTGTGGTCAAAACCAAAAATATTAAACCACAGAGAGCACAGAGAACACAGAGATCGATACCAAGTCTTCTCCCGCTTTCCCCCCCTCTGTGCCCTCTGTGTCCTCTGTGGTCAAACCTAAAAATATTAAACCACAGAGAGCACAGAGAACACAGAGGCCACAGAGATGATATTTTTGCCTCTATGTCCTGGCTTTTAGAATTTAAAGTTTGAACCTATGAATTCCGTCCCTGAGTTTTTGGACGTTGAAGTTGATCAGCAAGCCTGTACGCAAGCCCGCCAATTTCATATAGGTCAGCAATTGTGCTTTATGAATGCCTCTGATCTCGTCGACAGACTTGAGCTCAATCAAGAGACGATTTTCCACGAGAATGTCGAGGCGGTATCCGCAGTCAAGCTTAATTCCCTTGTACTCCACAGGCAAAGAGCATTCCAGTTTGAAAGCGATTTCATTTAAATGAAGTTCCCTGGCAAGGCACTGCTGATAGGCTGATTCGAGTAAACCAGGACCTAAAACCCGATGGACCTCGATGGCACATCCGATAATTTTCCCTGTAAGCGGATCCCTCTGCACTGCACCTTCCCCCCTCTGTGTCCTCTGTGATCAAATCAAAAAATTTTAAACCACAGAGAGCACAGAGATCGACATCAAGTTTTCTCCCGCTTCCCCCTCTGTGCCCTCTGTGTCCTCTGTGGTCAAAACCAAAAATATTGAACCACAGAGAGCACAGAGACCACAGAGGTCGATACCAAGTTTTCTCCCGCTTTCTCCCCCTCTGTGCCCTCTGTGTCCTCTGTGGTCAAAACCAAAAATATTGAACCACAGAGAGCACAGAGACCACAGAGGTCGATACCAAGTCTTCTTCCGGTTTCCCCCCTCTGTGCCCTCTGTGTCCTCTGTGGTCAAACCTAAAAATTTAAACCACAGAGCACAGAGACCACAGAGGTCGATACCAAGTCTTCTCCCGCTTTTCCCCCTCTGTGCCCTCTGTGTCCTCTGTGGTCAAAACCAAAAATATTAAACCACAGAGAGCACAGAGACCACAGAGGTCGATACCAAGTCTTCTCCCGCTTTTCCCCCTCTGTGCCCTCTGTGTCCTCTGTGGTCAAACCTAAATTTTTAAACCACAGAGAGCACAGAGACCACAGAGGTCGATACCAAGTCTTCTCCCGCTTTCTCCCCCTCTGTGCCCTCTGTGTCCTCTGTGGTCAAAACCAAAAATATTGAACCACAGAGAGCACAGAGACCACAGAGGTCGATACCAAGTCTTCTCCCGCTTTCTCCCCCTCTGTGCCCTCTGTGTCCTCTGTGGTCCAAACCAAAAAGAATTACGGGTTCAATTTCGCCAGCAGTTCCTCGGCCGCCTCGCGGCCGTGAAACGGCTCCCCTGCCTCCAGCGCGGCCGACAGCTTCTCGCGGGCCTCGATCACCCGCCCCTGCGCGGCCAGGACGGCGCCCAGATGATAGTTCAGAGCCGCGCTCTCCGGAGACCGGGCCAGCGCCTGTTCCAGAAACGTGCGCGCCTCGTCCAGGCGGCCCTGGCGAAAGGCGATCCAGCCGACCGTGTCCTGAACGAGCGGGTCGTTGGGGTTCATCCCAGCCGCCTTGCGCGCCCAGTCGGCCGCGCGGGCAAGCTCCTGCGAGTCCCTGGCGCTCTCGCCCAGCAAAAAGGCGAGATTGTTGGCCGCGGCCCACATGGCAGGATAGATTTCAAGCGCCGCTTCGTACACCGCAATCGCCTCACCGTAAGCCTCGCGCTGCTCGTAGAGGTTGCCCAGCGTCAGGTAGGCTCCCGCGTTGCGCGGGTTGGCCGCAAGGGCCGACTTCAACCCGGCGATGGCCGCCTCCGGGTTGCCGCGCGCCGTGTGCAGCCGGGCAAGATTGTTGTACGGCACCGGCCACGCCGGCGCGAGCGCGACGGCCTGTTCCAGGGCCTTTTCGGCCTGCGCAAAATCACCGGCGGCAAGGTGCGCAAGGCCCATCAGGTTGTAGACGAAGGCCTGGCCGGGACCTTCCCCCAGGCGCTCCCGGCAGACCGCAAGGGCCTTGTCGACTCTTTTTTCTTCCAGGTGGGCATTGACCAGGGCGGAGAGCAGACCCGCCGACTGCGGGTTGCGCGCCAGCCCCTCGGCCAGCGCGGCGGCCGCCTTGTCCGGTTGGCCCTGGCCGGCGTACAGCCGGGAAAGCTTGAGGTAGCCGAGGTCCTTTTCGGGCGCCTGCCGGCAGATTGCGCGGTACTGTTCCTCGGCCGGCCCGGGCTTGCCGGCGGAAAGGGCCAGGTCCCCCAGCTGCGCGCGGCCGGCAATGTCCTGCGGGTCGGCGGCCACCAGCTGGGCCAGCTGCTTTTCCGCGGCCGCATAGTCCTTGTTCCGCGCGTAAAGCTGGGCCAGCGCGCGGCGCAGCTCCTTTGCGCCGGGCAGGGTATTTACGGCGCTTTGCAGCGTGTTCAGCGCCAGGGCCGGTTCGCCGTTGAGCAGGTGCGCCTCGGCCAGGCGGATGTGCCCTTCGGCCAGTTCGGGCTTTTCGGTGGTCACGGTCCTGAACTCGGCCACCGCTTCTGCCCCGTTGCGGCGCAGCAGGTAGAGGCGCCCCTTGGTAAAGCGGGCCTCCACGTTGCGCGGGCTGGCCGCAAGCACCGCGTCGATCTGCGTCTCGGCCTGCGCCACTTCGCCGCGGGCCAAAAGGGCGCGGGCCAGAAGGTTGCGCGTCTGCACGATGTTGGCACCGCCCGCGTCCTTTTCCAGCAGCAGGCAGCTTTCCAGAAGGCTCACCGCCCGGTCGGTGCGGCCCGTGCGCAGCAAAAGCTCACTCAGCGCAAAGCGCAGCTTAAAGCTTGCCGGCAGCGCCGCGGCGCCCGCTGCGAGCACCTGTTCGGCCTCCTCGCCCGCGCCGTGGGCCGCATAAAACCCGCCGGCCATCAGCAGCCGCTCTTCGCTGCGCGGGTCGGCGGCGGTCGTTTCGGCCACCACCTGGCGCGCCTCGGCCTGCCGCCCGCTGCGCCACAAAATCTCGGCCAGACCGAAGCGGTGTTCCGGGCGCTGCGGCTCGAGGGCGACGATCGCCCGGACAGCCTTTTCGGCCTCGGCGAAATCGCCGGCCGCAACGTGCAGACCGGCCAGCATGGCGTGCAGGCGCACCGCGTCCGGAAAGGCCGAAGTGCCGCGTTCCAGAACGTCCCGGGCGCCTGCGCGGTCCTTTTGCTGCGCCGCCGCGCCGGCCAGCAGCAGGTAAACCTCCGGGTCGGCCGCCCCCCTGGCGAGCAACCCTTCGAGCAGGGCTTCGGCCGCGTCGTACTTTTTCTCGTGCAGCAGCACGGCCGCCTTCAGGTTGGCCGCCGCCGCGTGGCCGGGCAAAGCCCCCAGCACGAGGTCGGCCTTTTCCCCGGCCTTGTCCGCCGCGCGGGCCGCAAGGTACAGCTTGCCCAGCTCCACCTGGGCGTCGAGAAGGCCGGCATCCAGCTCCACGGCCCGGCTGAAAAAGCCGAAGGCTTTCTTGAAGTCGCGCGCGTCGCGCTCGACCAGCCCCAGGCAGTAGTAGGCCTCGGCGAACTTCGGGTCGATCTGGACGGCGTTTTTAAGCTGCAGGCGCGCCTTCACAAGATCGCCCGCCGCGTAAAAAGCCTTGCCCTCGCGGAGAAACCCGGCCTTTTTGTCTTCCGACGAACTGCAGGCCAGAATGCCGGCCGCAAGGCAGCACGCCGCCAGGATCGCCCATTTATGCATGTGCACTGCTCCTGATTGAATCGCTTTCCGGTTGCCTCAGGCCACCCGGGCCGGCTCCGGCATCGTCTTTTTCTTCTCTTCCCGCCCCAGCTGAAACAGCCTGCCCCGGATCTCTTCCGAAGGGCGGTAGGCGGGCGCAAGCTCCATGAACGCGCGGATCAGCCCGCGCTCGTCCTGGCCGTGGATCATGCCGACGATCTGTTCCACCCTGGCCATGAGCGTATGCTGTTCGACGTGTTCGCAGGCGGCCACCCGGATGCGCGGGTGGTCGGTGGACACCAGGCATTCGGATTCGGTGAAGAGTTCCTCGTACATCTTTTCGCCGGGCCGCAGGCCCGTGAACCGGATCTCCACATCCTTGTAGGGGCGCTTGCCGGCCAGCGTGATCAGCTTTTCGGCCAGCTTCAAAATCTTGACCGGCTGCCCCATGTCCAGCACGTAGATGTTCCCGCCCCGGCCCAGGCAGCCGGCCTGCAGCACGAGCTGCACGGCTTCGGGGATGGTCATGAAAAAGCGCTCGATCTCCGGGTCGGTGACGGTCAGCGGCTGGCCCTGCAAAAGCTGTTCTTTAAAAATCGGGATGACGCTTCCGGCGCTGCCCAGCACGTTGCCGAAGCGCACCGTGATGAACTGCGTCGGCCCCCGGCCGTTCAGGCTCTGCACGACCATCTCGGCCACGCGCTTGGTCACGCCCATGATGTTGGTCGGGTTCACGGCCTTGTCCGTCGACACCATCACGAAGCGCTGCACCCCGACCGTCTGGGCGCTTTTTGCCAGGTTACAGGTGCCCACGATATTGTTGTAGGCCGCCTCGATCACCGCGGTCTCCATCAGGGGCACATGCTTGTAAGCCGCGGCGTGGAACACCACCTCGACCCCGGTGCGGCGCATCAGCGCCTCCATGCCGGGCCGGTTGTTGATCGTCGACACCGGCGCGACCAGGTCAAGGTCCGGGAAGCGCTCGCGCAGCGCGCTCTGCAGGGGGTAGAGGCTGTTTTCGGAGCGCTCGACCACCACCAGCCGGCGGGGCTCGAAGGCCGCGATCTGGTGGCACAGCTCGGAGCCGATCGAGCCCCCGCCCCCCGAGACCAGCACCACCTTGCCCTTGAGGCTGGCGCCGATTGCGGCCATGTCGGTGTTCACGGGCGGGCGCTCCAAAAGGTCCTGGATCTCCACTTCGCGCACATCCCTGATCTGCGCCTTGCCCGAGAGAAGATCCTCCACGTCGGGCAGCTTGTTAAAGGGCGCATTCAGGTCCTTGAGCCGATCCACGATGTCGGCGATCTGCGCGCGGGTCGCCCTGGGCCAGCACAACATGATGGCGTGCACCTTTTTCAGGCGGTTCAGGCGCGGAAAGGCCGCGGCCAGCGAGTACACGGGCACGTCGCTGACCCGCGCAGGGCCGAAGCGCTCGGTTTTTTCCGGGTCGATGATCGCCAGCGGCCGAAAGTCGCTGTTGGGGTTGCCCAGCATCTCCTTGACCAGCGGCAGCACCGTGCCCACCGGCCCCACCAGCAGCACGCTCTGCGGCGCGCCGATGTGGGTCTGCACGAAGTTTTCGCGGATGTTGCGCACCAGCATGCGGGTGCCGCCGGTCAGAACGACCGTCAAAATGAAGTCGGCCACGACGACCTGCTCCGCCAGGGCAAGGCGCGGCCACAAGGCGCCGGCCACAAAGAACAGGGTGCTGCCGATCAGCGAGGCCCGCACGATGTTCATCAAATCTTCGAAGGAGACGAAGCGCCACATGCCCTGGAAAAGATCGTAATGGGAAAAGACAAGCAGCTTGACCGCCATCAGGGGAAAAAGGGTGTAGGGCAGCGCTTCGATGCAGCCGGTGTAGTCGATCCCCCCGAAGACCAGCAGCACGGCGCAAAAGTAGGCGGCCGCAAACAGCAGCGCGTGGGTGCCGAAGATGATCCCGGCGCGAAAGGGAACCAGCCGGGCGGCCAGCGCCCTGACGCGCGGGTGGTTCAGCGCGTGGTAGGTCCTGGTGTAGGCCCACTGCAAAGCTCTCACGGCAGCACCTTCTGGATGGCGTTTATCACGTTGCTTTCCCGGTCAGGGCAGATGCTCGCTCAGCCGCCGGCTGACGGCCCGCGCAAATGCGTCCAGGCGCGCGCGGCAGTCGGGTTCGTCGTCCGCCGTAACGGGCATCACGAGCCGCACCAGGGCGCCGTCCGTGCGCCGCTTGCTGATGCCGTCCCAGACCATGTAAAACTTGGCGAGGTATTCGCTGGTGAAGTTGCGCCCCCGTCCCTGGTACCAGTAGTAGACCAGCTGGCGGGCGGAATTTTTGTGGATGACCATTTCGTTGAAGGCGAGGCCGGCGCCCACGCCTTGGACCGGCTGCTCGAAAGCGATCCGGCGCGCGCCGCTGCGCTCGATGAACCAGCCCGCCCCGGGCAGGCACAGCTTGGGCGAGTGGATAAAATCGCCGGCCTTGCGCTGATGGGCGTAGTAGGCGGCGTAAAAGTCGACCGGCGCCTCACCGGGCTTGCGAAAATCGATCATGATGTAGTCCTGGCCGCCCACCCGGTCCCAGATGAGCGCGTCCATGCGGGAGGCGGCGCCCGTGTAGCCTTCGAACTGCAGCGGAAACGCCCCCAGCGGCTGCCGGAGCGGCCGCGGAGGCACTTCCCCGAAATAGCCCGCCGCCTGGGGGGCCAGCGCCGCCAGAACGATCACTGCCAGCAGCGGCTGCCAGGCGAATCGAAACAAAGGCCTGTCGTCCGCTCGTGCGGAACGGTCCGCGGGCGCAGCCTCTTTCGCTGCAATCTTATCGGCCCCGCCGGGCATCCATTTTAATAACAGAGCGAGCAGGCCGAAAAGGCCCAGGCACACGACGAAGACCGCCAAACCCGAAAAGGAGTGGAAAAACCCCTCGGCCGCTTCAACGCCCCAGTAAAGCGAGATCACGCCCGTGCCGGCAATGCGCAGGATGTTGGCGAACATGGCCAGGGGGATGGTGGCGGCGATCAGGAGCACTCTTTTCCAGGGCGCCCTGCGGCCGCTGAAGGCCACCAGCGCGCCAATGACGAAAAGCGGCAGAATGTAGCGCAGGCCGTTGCAGGCCTCGACCACCTGGAACTGGGCAAAGCCCATGTCGATCACGTTGCCTTCCCGGTAGACGGAAACCCCGAGAAGCTGCAGCAGGGCGACCGACCATTTGGTGGAGGCCAGCTGCAGCGGGAAGGGGATGTTGCGGTACACCATCCCGGGAAGGGGCAG
>DDYQ01000181.1 GCA_002348005.1 Desulfobacteraceae bacterium UBA2230
TGAGCCTGCTGGGACTGTCCTACAATGTACGTCTGACTCCCGCCGGCCTGGCCCGCGAGCGAAAAATCCAGCGTATCCGAGACATTCCGGGTTCGAAGACCATTATGATCGCGCTGGCCTGGGGAATGGTTACCGTCGGCTTGCCGGCGCTGGCCAGTCCTGCCAATCCACCGATCAGCACCATATTGGCCTTCGTTCTGGCTTCCGGCCTGGTGTTCGCCCGGACGGCATTTTTCGATATTCTGGATATGCAGGGCGACCGGATTGTCGGCAAGGAAACCATTCCGATCCTTCTGGGCGCCCGGCGTACTTTCGCACTGTTAAAAAAGCTGCTGCTCGTTATCCTGGTTCTGCTGCCGGCGGCCGGTATTTTCGGTCTGTTCAGACCATCGGCATACATCCTGACGGTGTGTCCGTTTTTACTGCTGCTCGTAATATCCAGATATCAGCGCGGTAATGTTCTTCCCGGTATTCGTATGGAATTCTGGGTGGAGAGTATTCTGGTGCTCAGCGGTTTTCTGGTATGGGGGTATGAATACTTGGACGGATCCGGTGTTCCGTCAGCGATCATTCGGGCGGTCTTTGAGTGACGGTTCGCTGCCGTGCAGCAGCCGCCGGATATTGTCTTTGTGCCGTAAAATGATCAATCCCGTGCTGAGCGCGGCACTGAAGGTGAGTACCCAGTCGTGCGTGCTGACCCACACGCCCGGCAAGAGGGTGACGGTACCAGCCAGAGAACCGAGTGAAACTTTGCGTGTAACGGCCGCGATGGCGCCAAAAACCGTAATAGCGCCAAATGCAGCCCAGGGGCTTAGGACGAGATAACATCCCAACGCGGTGGCAACTCCCTTGCCGCTGGGCTTGAACATCAGATAGACAGGAAACATATGCCCGCCGATCGCCGCTAGAGTTCCGAGCGCCCCAGCCCACTGCCATTGGCCACTGCAAGCGGATGACCCAAGCAAGCGTAATGCCAGCACCGGCAATGCGCCTTTGAGCATATCGAGCAGCAAAACCAGCAGCGCGGCGGGAGTTCCGGCAGCCCGCCGGACATTGGTGGCGCCGATGTTGCCGCTGCCGATCGACCGGACATCGATGTTTTTAAGATGCCGAACGATGATCAAACCCCACGGAACCGCCCCGGACAGATAGGCGGTCACAATCAGCAGCAGCATCACCCAGGTGCAGGATTCCATCTCGAGCTTTCCTAAGAGGTTTCGGCGTACCACCCGATGCTTATATTGCGAACCATGAAGGAAATATCAAGTTCTTCTATTGAACCGATTTGACCAATGGCGGGGTTATGGAACCTATTGAGATACCCGTGGACGGCGTTTTGGACCTCCACACCTTTCAGGCAAGAGAGGTCCCCTCTTTGTTGCAGGAGTATCTTGCGGCCTGCCGGGAGAAGGGCATTATGCAGGTGCGCATCATTCATGGCAAAGGAAAAGGCATTCAGAAGGCCAGGGTGCGAAGTCTGCTCTCGCGGATATCATGGGTCACCGGTTATGGAGACGCCCCGGCGGAAGCCGGCGGCTGGGGGGCGACGCTGGTCTATTTAAAAGGAAAGAACAGCGATCGCGCCTGAAGAAAGGTTCCACTGGTTTTGGACCCCGGAGTGCGCGGACAGTTGCGCACGATTGTTGATAATTGACTTCATGATTGTATGCTCCCCGGGGTTGTCCGTCATGTCTTCCACCCGGTTTAATCGTTTCGTGCGAACAAAACCTGCCCCGAGCACTCTGAGACCGGTGTGGAAGATGTTGAAGGCAGGGTGAGAATCCAAAGTTTTGATTCCAAATAGAAATTGATTCGAGAAGGATTGACGGCGCCGGTTCAACTGTCAAAACGCCGATCGGTTCGGCAAACGGTCCTTGTCACCGCAGAATCTGTGATTATCATAGTTTCCATTCCGCCCGATTCCTGTTCACTTCACATTCCTGACGCAATCATAATCCTCTGTTATTCTGCGCATTGAATGCATTCAGTCGACTGAAACAGCCTCTTTTTCTTTTTTCTTTTATGGCCACCCCAATTGATCATTTTTGACGAAGGGCAACAGGGTTGACCTTTCGAACAGATTTGAATGCCTGGCAGCATCAGTACAATGATGATCAGGCGCGTCGAAGTTGCCGCAATGCGGAGTCGTCCAATCCTAGCCTTTTTATGGGGGGGCGAATGCCAAAGCACCAGGGAGAAACGGGTTTGATAGAGATCTTCCTGAATGGGTGATGGTTCGAGAAGATGTTGACTTATAACTTAGACATGGAGGCGAGAAATGAAACGATGTGTCAATAGATCTGTCGGCAAGTTGTGCGGTTTGCTGGTGCTGGCCGTAATATACGCGTGCGGGGGCGGCGGTGGCGGCGGCGGCGGAGGCGGCGGCGCCCCGGAACTGTTTGTATCGCCTGCAAGTCACGATTTCGGCACGGTGACGACCGGCAATGCGGCGCAGCCCCTCTCGGTCACCATCCGCAACGACGGCCGGGGCGACCTGGGCGTCTCATCGATCGCTTTGTCCGACGCCACCCATTTTACGTTGAGGCCCGGCAACTGCGGGTCATCCATAACCCTCAGGCCCGGCAACAGTTGCACCGCCGAGGTCGATTTTCAGCCTGCGGCAGAAGGTTCACAGGCGGCCACGCTGAACATCGATTCCAACGATACCGACACGCCGGCATTTAGATTGTCTCTACAAGGCATATTGCAGCCGATCACTTCGTTGAATGTCAAAATCAATCAGCTCGATGCCTGCCCCAGGCCCGGAGAAGCTGTCGCCTATGTTTCCGTGCTGGACCAGGGCGGGTTTCCGGTCAACGGCTTGACGGGAACGAACTTCAGAATAACGGAAGCCCCGGTTGGGTTTAATGGTGCACCTGCCATCGCAGTTCCAGTTGAAGGTGGAGGGGCAAGTTCGGTGGCGATTGTGATGGATTACAGCACCAGCATCACCAACGAACGGGTGGACGTGGAGCGCATGGAGGCTGCTGCGATTCGCTTTGTGCAGCAATTGGGCGTCGATGATGAGGCCCTAATCATCAAATTTGCCGATATATCTAAAGGATATATAGCAGTGACCCCCTTTACGAGCGATAAAACCGCATTGGTGGCGGGCATCCAGCAACCGGTGACTGGCTGGGAGGGGACATCGTTATTCAGTGCCATCGTCAGAGCTGTCGAGGATACCGCCGACAGGCCGGACGACCGGCGCAAGGCGATCATTGTCGTCTCAGATGGAAGGGACACCCGATCCAATCTCACGCTTCCCCCGGCTACTCGCTCCACGGCTATCTCAACTGCACAAGCTGCGGGAATTCCGGTTTTCACGATCGCACTGGGTATCGTGAGTGCAACCGGAGAGGATAATCTCCGGGTGATTGCGGATGAGACCGGAGGTACGTATTCCGATTCCGACACTACGGCCAACCTGGCTACGGTCTTCCAGCAGCTGGCCGACCTGCTTCTCGCCGGCAGGCAGTACGTCTTGACTTATGGTGCTGCAACGGATTCCACTTCCGTCAGAGTGGCGGTGAACTACCTCACCTTTGAGGAGGCAACCGATACAAGGGACTACATAGCATGCACCCCATAGCAAAGCACTCCTAACTCAAAATAAAGCAGCTCCCAACGACGGCGTCCCCCAGGCTGTCGTTGGGAGCGGTTTCGCATGGAAGATAAGACTCTCCATCTGCTGCGCATGGAGACCCTGCCTTATATCGGTGGTGCCGTCGTTTTCTGCAGATGCAACCACTCAACGGCATCGCATCAATTCACGTGACGGATCGCCGCTGCCTCCCTATCGTGCGGGTGCCAAATTCCCGCGAATTCCTGCTGCTCCAACTAAAGAAAAATAGTAGAAGCCTTTTGCCTCTGCGCCGATGGTTCGCGCCGGGCGAATACCCTTGGCCCCGGATGGTTGTCTGCGGAACGCCGGTGCTGGAACGGGAATAAAAAAGGCCCTCGATATCGGGGCCTTTTCAGCTTGATGAACAAGATTGGATTTGATGTGGTGGAGCTGAGGGGGATCGAACCCCTGGCCTCATGACTGCCAGTCATGCGCTCTCCCAGCTGAGCTACAGCCCCCAAATGTAAAGGCGCTACCTAACAAAAAGCAGATCGCCTGTCAACGGCAATTTTGATCCAAAACCCATTGATTTGCAGAGGTTCGTTCCAGGAGAGAAGAACACGTGCCTGGGCCCTGTGGACACAGGGTGGCAAAGCGTCCCGGGCGGTGGTCCAAGGCGGGGAAATTATTTGACAACTTTGGGAATTAAACCTAATATCGGCGCTGTTTGAGGCCGAACCGCAGTCCGGAACACCGGTGCACATACGACCCGCAGAGAGGAAACAATCGGCATGCTCAGTTTAATGCGTAAAAACGCAGGCAGTTGGATGATCAAGGTAATTCTGTTTGCAATTGTAGTCGTGTTCGTATTCTGGGGAGTGGGCAGCTTCCGCTCGCGTAACGACACGCAGGTCGCCGTAATCAATGGCGAGGGCATCAGTTACGATCAATTCCGCAAAACTTACAATACTTTGCTGGAGCAGTACCGCCGTATTTACGGCGCTCAGATTTCGGAAGACATGTTCAAGCTGTTGCAGCCAAAAGAGACGGCGTTGAATCAGTTGGTCGATCGTACGGTTATGCTGCAGGAGGCCGACCGGCTGGATATCCAGGTCACAGACCGCGAGTTGGACGAAACCATTCGCAAAATCCCGGCTTTTCAGGTGGAGGGCGCATTCAATGCCGAGCGCGCTACTCAGTTGCTGGCGATGAACAATTACAGCCCGGAGGAATTCCGCCAAAACCTCAAGGCAGATCTGCGGATCAATAAATTGAGGGGCTTGATCATTGAAGGCGTCTCCGTCAACGATGATGAAATCCGTCGCTGGTACGACTGGTACAACACCGAAATCAATTTGGAATATGTGACCTTTGCTCCCGACCGCTATTCGGACATGGTTTTGAACGAAGATGAACTCAAAACCTATTACAGCGCTCATCAAGATGCCTACAAAACCGAAACTCAGGCCAAAGTGCGTTATCTTCAGCTTAAACCGGAACAGTTCTCGTCACAGGTGAGTGTCTCCCCCGAAGAGATCGCTCAGTATTATGAGACCCACCAGCAGCAGTTTGTAATCCCCAAAACCATGGAAGCACGTCATATCCTGCTCAAGCTGGACTCCGCAGCCGATGAGCAGGAGGTCGCCCGCAAAAAGGAACTGGCCGAAAAAATTCGCGCCATGGCACAGAACGGAAAGGATTTCGCCGAACTGGCCAAGCAGTATTCCGAAGACAACACCCGCGATAACGGCGGTTACCTGGGCGTCTTCGACCGTGAAAGCATGGTCAAACCCTTTGCAGATCAGGCATTCTCTTTGCAGGCTGGTGAAATCAGCCCGCCTGTGCGCACCCAGTTCGGGTGGCACATCATCAAAGCCGAGAAGATCAACGAGGGCCGGACCGATGATTTGGCGGCCGCCACAGAGCGTATCCGTACGGACTTGATCACGGAAAAAGCACGCGCCCTGGCAATGGAGAAGGCTGAAAACCTGTATGACAACGTATTCGACGGAAGCGATCTTGCGGCAGCGGCAGAGGCTAACGGCCTTAAAGCCTTAGACACTGAATTCTTTACGCGCAGCAAACCCCCACAAGATGTCGGCGATCCGGAACAATTCGCCAATACGGCTTTCCGATTGGAGAAGATGGCGCTGAGCGAAATTCTCGACTTAGGGGATGGAATTTACCTGCTTCAAGTGATCGAGCGCCGTGAACCGGAGGTGCCGCCGCTGGAACAGGTTGTCGAAAGGGTCAGGGCCGATCTACTCAAAGAACGGCAGAACGAACGTGCCAAATCAGAAGCCGAGGCTCTGCTGGCGGAAGTCGGAAAAGGGACTGCCCTCAGTGAAGCGGCGGTGCAGCGCAAATTGACGCTCCATGAAACCGGCTTTTTCAAACGTACCGACAGCATCCCTGAGTTGGGATACGAGCCCCAATTGACTCAGTCGGCTTTTCGCTTGACCGTTTCCAAGCCTCTGCATGAAGCGCCGCTTAAAGCCAAGGAGGCCTGGCATGTAATCCGCCTCAAGGAGCGCAAGCCTGCGAATGAGGAGGGGTTCGCCAAGGAAAAAGAGATGCTCGCAAAACAGCTGGATGAACAAAAGAAACAAAATGCCGTGCAGCAATGGATGGCGGACCTGAAAGCCCAAAGCCGGATCGAGACGAATCAGAAGCTGATGCAGTAAGGCCATGTGATTTTGGGGGAGACCGTATAAAACGATATTGATGTTTTCCGCAGAAACGAGAGACAGGGACTTCAGCGGGTAGATCGTTTACTCGAGGGGATTGCAAAATGGGAAAAACATCATCGATCGGGTCGGGTGCCGGTGATTCGACCAAGAAGTGCCCCGAATGCTTTGAATACGTTCCCTTGACCGCTGCGCTCTGCCCTCAATGCAAGACCCGTTTGGGCAGGTCAGGCCGACATGGGCTGGCCGAGCGCCTTGTTAATTGGAAAAGCTATATCATCTGCATTATCCTGTGGCTGATCTTTGCATTTTATGTAAAATGGGCCTTTTTTTGATGTGATGCTTTAAAAATATACCGAAGGTTGGAAATTCGCGGGGTTGAGTTTCGAACCGTCCTCATGCCCCTTGTTTCATCGGGCAAGCATGGCCCGCATCATATCACCTGCGTTTTCTGCATGATCGGCAATCGATCCGACAATCTCCGCCAGACGGACCATGTGAAACACGGTGACCGGGTCCAAGGGCATATTGAAAACCTTACTTTTAATCGCCGCCTCGAATTTATCGGCCTCGTGTTCCTGCCGGCGCAGGGTCCGGATAATCTCCTTGACCTTCACGCGTTGCTTTTCGTTATAGGTGCGAAAATATAACCGGGCCTCCTTGACCATGCGGCTGAGTTCTTCGATGGGTTCTATCACGGAATCGACCAGCAGAAAAAAATCCTTTTCGAGTTCAGAGGGAATGCCGGGTTCCGTACGGAAGGAGATCCAGTCCAGGGCGTCCTCAACGGCATCCAACACGCCGTCCTGTTCGCGCAGGTAACGAAACAACTGGAATTTGCTTACCGGCATGAGCGTTCCTATGGGCAGATGCCCCCTGATCCGCCGTTTAATCGCATCCGCCTCGCTTTCCAGACGAATCACCTCTTTACGCAATTCCTCGAAAGTCTGACAGCGATTGGAGACATGACATTCTATAGCCTGCTGAAAAGACCAGGCGCACTCTTTGACCTTCTCTGCGTGCTCCTGCAATCCCTCAAAGGGGGAAGTCATGAACATGGAAAGGAAAGGCAACCGCATAGTCGCTCCTCTTAGTATATGAGCCGGATGATCTTGAACAACAGCATGCTGGTCAAAGCTGCCGCCGGAACCGTCAGCAGCCAGTATAGCATAATTTGAAACACGATACGAAAATTGACTGCCTCGATGCCGCGGGCCAGTCCTACTCCCAGGACGCCGCCGACAGCCGCATGGGTCGTGGAAACCGGCAGCCCCAGTTTTGATGCCAGCAGCACGGTTGTGGCGGCGGCAAAATCAACCGAGAAGCCGCGCGTATTCGTCAAGGTGGTAATCTTGGTCCCCATGGTGGTCATGACCCGACCGCCTGCCATCCATATGCCGCAGGCGATTCCGATCCCCCCGAAGAGCAGCAGGACAGTCGGCACCGGAACCTCGCTGCCCACCGTTCCCGTGCGGGCCAGAAAATAGATCACCGCCAGCGGTCCAATGGCATTGGCAACATCGTTGGCGCCTTGGGCCAGGGCCACATAGCAGGAAGTACCGATTTGTATGCGCCGGAATATGGCTTCGGCATCACCTTGTCCCTTTTTGAATACAAAACGCAGCAGCAGCCATTTGCCGATGAATCCGAGCAGCACCGCCACCAGAAGCGCGAGAAGTGTGGATATGAGTGAAGATGGCGCCAATCTGGTTCCCAACGGTGTTTTAAATAGAAATGACAGAACGACTACAAAACAGGTGGCGCCGATGAATAACGGCGAAACCTGCAGAGCCGCTTTCAATTCATCCTGGCGGGAGAAGATCAGGTGTACAATCAGCTTGAATACCACAAAGGCAATCACCAGACTGAAGATCGGCGATATGATCCAACTCATGACCACTGCGCCCAGTTTGGTCCATTGAACGACATCGAAGCCTCCGGCCATAATCCCGAAACCCACCATGGCGCCTACGATCGAATGGGTGGTGGAGACCGGCAAAGACTTCCACGTAGCGAAGGAGATCCACAGTGCGGCCGCAAGCAAAGCCGAAAAGGCGCCGATCATGATCAGGTGCGGGTCGTTGAGGATTTCAGTGGATACGATACCGTTGCGGATTGTGTTGGTGACATGGGCACCGATAAACGTCGCACCGACAATATTCAGGACTGCCGCGATCAAAACCGCTTGCCGAATGGTAATGGCTTTGGCACCTACGGCGGACGCCATTGCATTGGCCACATCATTGGCGCCGATGTTCCAGGCCATGTAGAACCCAAAGATGATGCCGAGGCTGAACACGATATATTCCGTAGGCATGTAACTGTTCCCGAACCTAATGCGTATACGGATTGTAAAATTGGCAGTCCATCAGCTCGGGCGGGACTTCGTCCAGAAAACGGGACGGCTTGAAAAGAACACTGTTGGAAATGCGGTCATAAACCTGAGCCGGATATGTGAAGATCAGATTTTCGCGGGCCCGGGTGGCGGCCACGTACATCAGGCGGCGCTCTTCTTCCATTTCCTCCGGATTGTTGATGGTTTGATGGGAAGGGAATCTTCCGTCTAAAGCCCAGATGACGAAGACCGTATGCCATTCCAAACCCTTCGCCGAATGCACGGTTGACAAGGTCAATCGGCCGGAGTGGTCAGGCATGACCGCCAGACGATCTCCGAAACTGGTGTTGGGAGGTTCCAACGCCATGTCGGCTAAAAAATCGGTCGGATTTTCATAACGGGCCATGATGCTCAGCAGTTGTTCAAGGTCGCGCTGGCGCCGCGGGTAATCATCGAATCGTTCTATAAGCAAGGGTGAATAGTATTGCAATATCAATTCTCCCATTCGCTGGACCGATAACATCGGAGTGTTGAGCGTGACGATCAATTCTCTCAGGGGGTTCAAGGCGGAATTGAGTTTTCCTTTCAACGGGGCATTCAGCAGGCCTTCAGCTCCCCGGCCCTGACGGGACACGATATCATAGACGCGCTCTGCGCTTTTGGGGCCGACTTTATCGATCAGCAGCAGGGCCCGCTGCCAGCTCAGACGATCGTTCGGCACCGTCATGATCTTCATATGGGCCAAAAGATCTTTTATGTGGGAAGACTCTGCGAATTTAAAACCGCCGTATTTGACGAACGGTATCTTGAGGCGGGTCAATTCCAGTTCAAGATCGAAAGAGTGGAAACTGGCCCTAAAAAGTACCGCAATGTCATTTAACTGCACTCCCTGACGCGACAATCGCGCAATTTCACCGCAGATATAACGCGATTGGGCATTTTCGTCGCGGGTGGCCATGACGATCGGTCTGCGGCCACCGCGCCGCCGCGTGAAGAGTTGCTTGGAATATTTTTCAGCGGCATGCTCGATGATCTGATTGGTTACATCCAATATGGGCTGAACACTGCGGTAGTTTTCCTCCAACTTGA
>DDYQ01000007.1 GCA_002348005.1 Desulfobacteraceae bacterium UBA2230
GCCACATCGAGTCATATTGCCAGCTGGATGCAGAATGCCTGCAACTACTGCGCGGTGCCATCCTGAAATTGGGCTTGTCCGCCCGGGCGGCTAACCGGGTAATCAAAATAGGACGCACCATTGCCGATCTGGATGGCCAAAAAAGCATAGACGCCGATCACCTGGCCGAAGCCATACAGTACCGCAGCCTGGACCGCTATTTCGGAGAATGACTCCACCGGTTTCAGCGCGGAACTCGGTCACGGATCGAGCGGCGGGCTTTACTCTCCGGCGCCGGCAAGGGGCAAGGACTGCAAACATGCATCAAATGGATCTTTTTAAAGGGAGTAACTTGAAAACCCCTGACCACCAATGATTAGCTGTTGACAACACTATATCAAGACTGTAAATGCGATCTAGAACCGTATTGGGCGCGTCTTTCGTTGATTCTTAAGCAAGGAGGAGTTCAGATGACAAAAGCGGAAATCGTCGAGAAAATGGCCAAGGAAGCAGGGATTACCAAGGCAGCGGCACAGAGCGCGTTGGAATCGTTCGTGGACAGCGTGACCAAAACCTTGAAGAAGAAAGACGGCAAGGTCACTCTGGTCGGGTTCGGGACATTCCAGAAGGGCCGCCGTAAAGCGCGCAAGGGCAGAAATCCGCAGACCGGGGAAGTTATCAAGATCAAAGCCTCTAACGTCGTCAAGTTCAAACCCGGCAAGAAACTTAAAGACTCCATCTAGATTTTTCAATTCACAGTTTCAGTACACCCGAAAAAAGGCAGCTTGATCGTTCCTCAAAGCTGCTTTTTTTATTGCCCGTCGCAGGATTGCGATCGCAGAAATTGCAGCATTCATGCGACGGCGGGTCAATTATCGATGGGTGTAATACAGACTACAGTAAAACATCGAGAAAGGCGGGACGGACCATCCGGAAATGAAAGGAATGGTTCAGTCGGCCGACCAAGACAATATTGAAAATGGTCCGGTCCTCTGGTATTTGTTATAACTCGAGACGGAAAATTTCGTCACTTGCATGAGGCCAGAAAATGCCCTCTCCAGCCAGTATGCCGGACCCGGAACAGTGGGTCGATTTGTTCGGAAATTACTTGTACCGCTTTGCCGTTACACGGGTTGCGGATCCCGATACGGCCCAGGATCTGGTTCAGGAAGCGTTGGTTGCGGCAGTCCAATCGTACCGACAATTCGAAGGTCGTTCGGCGATCAAGACCTGGCTGACCGCGATCCTCAAACGCAAAATCGTGGATTACTACCGGCGTAAAAGGAGCCATACTGAGACTGATATCGAGACGATAAGTGTAGATTCGTTTGATGACAGCGGCCACTGGCGTACGCTGCCCAACAATTGGGTGGTGAATCCCGGCGCGGCTTACGAACAAAAGGAGTTCATGGAGGTTCTGTATCAATGTCTTGCAAATTTACCGGCCCGGCTCGCGGAGATCTTTATGCTGCGGGAGTTCGAAGAAATGGATACCGAGGCCATTTGCAAGCAGCTCGATATCAGCGAATCGAACAGCTGGGTCATGCTTTTTCGGGCCCGTATGCAGCTGCGTAAATGTCTTGAGCATAACTGGATGGTCACTGAAAAGGGGAAGTAAAATGGGTTTCTGGATGATTAACTGTAAACAGTATGCCGAGCTTGTTTCCGCGAGGATGGACCGGCACGTTACAACCGGTAACCGCTTAGCCATAAAGCTGCACGAATGGCTCTGCCCGCCGTGTCAGCGGGTTGCCAAACAGTTTACTTTCCTGCGCGAGGCCTGCAGGTACGTACCCCCGGAAGCGGAAAGCCAGGTTGAAGACGTGCTTCCGGAAGAGGCTCGCGAACGTATGAGATGCGCCTTGAGAAGATGCATGCAGGGCAAGTCAGAATAAAACCTTGGCGATCACCTCTGGGAGGCAAAAAAATCTTCCAGTACGCGGCAAATGGTCTCCGAAGAAAACCCCCTTCTATAAAGAAACCGGTAAAGTTTAATCTTATCCCTGGAAGGGTCAGCCGAAAGCGCCCGTCCGTTAACTTTCCTGCACAACGCATCTCGGCAGCCTTCTAATTCGTTTTCTCCAAGCCCGGCGGACTCAAGGGCCGCTTCAACGATCTCCGGTGCGAGTTCTTTGGTGCTCAACATCCTGCGAATGTAAGCCGTCCCAAAGCCCTTGCGCTTCAATTGCCGAATAACTGTCTGGGCATACGCATCGTCGTTCAGGTATCCCCACTGCAGGCACCTGTTCACTGACGCTTCAATGTCCGCCGCGGTGAATCCACGATCGGACAATTTACGAACCAATTGGCCGCGGCTGTACTGTTTTCTGCCGAGAAGCCGCAGCGCACCATCTAGACATGATTTCGATGACATAAAGCAGGCTCGATTTTCGGTTGTGTTCAGCGGCCGCTGATTGAACGCATGTCCGTATTGCAGCCACGGTCTAGAAAGCCCTGCCAGGGGGCAGCCCTAATCTTTTCAGTACGATCGCCAGGGGACAAAATCCGCTGAAGGCGGATTGCAGCAGATTGGCCCCCACGAAGGCGGTCAAAAAGAGCCAATGGAGGTTGTGCAGCAACGCCAGCAGGATGCTGGCCAGGATCATGACGCCGGCAAATGCCATTACCACACGGTCAATGACCATAAGTTCTCCTTTCATTTTAGTTCAATTTTTCATAGGCTCCATGAGTCGGTTGCTGCAGAAAGGTTACATCCCGGGAGGGTGTAAATCAAGGCAGCAATTGACCCGAAAAGCGGCGTTTCGAGAACCTCTCGATCCTTTGAGGATCGGGGAAGGTACGGCATTGGCGGATCGCAGGATCTGGCTTTATCTGAAGCAGGATACACTAATGATCTGAACAGCTTGATAGGTGTTTGACAACCCATGATAGCGCCTTAACTTTAGCGAGTTTTTTTGTGCGGATCTTGTACAGGAGTATAATTCATGACGATTGAAACCAGACAAGAATACCTTGAACGCGTTTTGGCGATGCAGAAGCCCAAATGTCCTCACTGTCAGGAAGAGATGAAGTTGTGGGAAGTGCCCCCGATCAATTTTTCCGACGGTCTGGGGTGGGGATCGCCATTTTTATTTCTCTGCTTTAACGACGAATGCCCGCTGTTTGTAAAAGGCTGGGAGGATCTGGAAGAAAATTTTGCACAGCGTGCCTCCATGCGCTGTCTCAATTATCCGGGGACGGAACAATTCGAATGCATGCCCGTATTCAGCCGGGCCGGAGGGCAGGGACAGATCGTGGATGAAGAGGTGTTGGCGCAGCAGGAAGCGCTTAAGGAACAAACCAAAAAAGGTTTTTCCATTTTAGCCACCTGCTATGTCGAAAACGACATGATCACGGTGATGCGCCTGCTCGGCGATGCGTGCGAACCGGTGCGCGTGCGAATCAAGGCCGCTGAAATGCTCGGAGACTTGGGAGAAGTCGAAGCTGTCGAGCCGATGCGCATCATGAAAGTGGGGAATGAACTTCTCCAGAAGACAATCGACACGGCCGTTACTAAAATTCATGAGCGCCACGCCACGCGTGAATGCCCCTTCTGCGCCGAAATAATCAAGGCCAGAGCCAGGGTTTGCAAACACTGCGGCAAAGAAGTTGCCGGACTTTGAAGCGCGGAGGCTGAAAGCCAAAGGCGGCCAGGCCGCAATTGCTTTCAGCTTTCAGCTGGCCCTCCCTAAGCCTGAACCCAATTCAGTATTATCGCTCTTGTTGCGCATCCACGGGGGATCTGGTACGGACAGCGCCGTGCGGTGCGGTGCGCAACATGGCGGCACAGGAAGTCCCCACGATCAACAGCCCGCCGAGCAGCGCTGAAGAATTGGGTATTTCGCCGAGCAGGATAAATGCCAGGACGATACCGTAAACTGGCTCCAAAGCCGCAATGATGCCGGCCAATTGTACACGCACGCTGGAAAGACTATTGATGTAAAGCGCGTGCGCCAGGGCAGTACAAAACAAACCCAGCAGGACAAGCAAAATCAAATCGCCCCAGGTAGGATGCCAGACGTTCCAGGCGAGCGCCGGGAGCAATGCCAGGCAGGCGAACCCGTTCTGAAAACAGGCAATGACGATGGAACTGTGGCGCTGAACATAGCGGCGATTAAGCAGCGAAAGCAACGCAAACAGCATCCCTGAAATGATGCCCCATGCAAGGCCCCATGTCCGGTCGGCATTCAGGTCGAAGGGCCAGGCCACTGCCGCAAGACCGACCATAATGACTGCAGCCGTTATCCCGTCGAACCAGCGGAAGCGTTCCTTAAACAGGATCGGCTCGGCGATAGTCACAAACATCGGAAAAGCGGCATATCCAAGCAGACCGACGGCTACTGTGGAAATTCGAATGGCGTGGAAAAAGGTCCACCAATGAAGGGCCAGGATAACGCCCAGCATACCCAGAAGGGGCATTTCATCCCGGGCGGGCAACTGACGGCGCGCTTTGCCGAACAGCAGCCAGGCTGCAAGCGCGAAGGCGGCAAAAAAGGTTCGGCCGATCACAATCACCAGCGGCGGGGCAGTCAGAAATTTAGCAAACAGGCCGGCTGTGCCAAAGAGCAGAACGGCCACGTGCAATCCAAGCAGCGCAGATCGGGTGCGGCGCATTGTGCTTTCAATCTCCGATCAGTGAGCGTCCGGTCATTTGAGGGGGCTGAGGCAGTCCCATGATGTCCAAAACGGTCGGTGCGATGTCGCCCAGGACGCCTTCCTTTAAATGAAGCGTTTGCTTCCGGGGATCAACCAGGATCAGGCGAACCGGATTGATCGTGTGGGCGGTTTGAGTCTTGCCGTGCTGGTCACGCATCGTTTCGGCATTTCCATGGTCCGCCGTGATCATGACGACGCCCGCCTTTTCAGTGACGGCGGTCACAATGCGTCCGACGCATTCGTCGACCGTTTCGACTGCCTCGATTGCCGCCTCCAGCACGCCGGTATGCCCCACCATATCCATGTTGGCAAAATTCAGAACGATAAAGTCATACTGATCGGACGCAATCCTTGTCAGGACTTCTTCCGTGACCTCGAATGCGCTCATTTGCGGTTTGTGATCGTAGGTCGGAATATCTCGTGGGCTGGGGATCAAGCAGCGATCCTCGTTTTCGAAAGGTTCTTCCTCTCCGCCATTGAAGAAATAGGTCACATGCGCGTATTTTTCGGTTTCGGCAATGCGCAGTTGGTGCATTCCATGGCGGCTGAGGATTTCGCCCAGGATACCTTCCAGATGAGCGGGTGCAAAGGCCACCGGTAAATCAAAACCCTCGTCGTACTGCGTCATGCAGGCAAATTGATTCAGGTTCGGTCTGACCGTGCGCTTGAAACCGTTGAAATCGGCTTGAGTGAAGGCACGCGTTATCTGGCGTGTTCGGTCTGCCCGGAAGTTGAAGAAAAAAATCGTATCGTGGTCCTGCACCAGTGCCTGGGGTTTTTGATCCGCGTTTACCATGACGATGGGTTGGATGAATTCATCTGTATCGCCGCGCTGGTAGGCGTTTTTTACCGCGGCTGCCGGGTCGCGTTCCGGGATGCCGATTCCCCGGGTCAACAGCTCGTAGGCCCTTTGCGTGCGATCCCACCGCGTGTCGCGGTCCATGGCGTAGTAGCGGCCGCAAAGCGTGGCGATCGTCCCCAGTGCGATGCGTTGCATGTGGTCCTGAACGCGGGCGATAAATTCCTGGCCACCGTCGGGCGCTGTGTCGCGGCCGTCCAGAAAGGCATGCACAAAGACCCTGTCGAGCCCCTTGCGCTTGGCCAGATCAAGCAAGGCCAGCAGATGATTCAAATGGCTGTGGACCCCGCCGTCCGAGACGAGCCCCATTAAATGGAGGACCCCAGGGCCAGCTTTTACCCGATCGATCATCTGGTTGATTGTCGGGTTTTCAAAGAAAGAACCATCCTCAATCGCGATATCGATTCGCAGAAGATCCTGGTACACCACCCTTCCGGCCCCAATGTTCAAATGTCCGACTTCCGAATTTCCCATGATACCGTCGGGCAGCCCGACAGCTCTGCCGGAGACCTGCAGCCGGGTATGCGGATTTTCGGACAGCAGGCGGTCAAGATTGGGGGTTCGGGCGAGGGCAACGGCGTTGCCGCATTCTGAATCGTTTATGCCCCAACCATCCAGAATCATGAGCATGACAGGCTTAGGTCGCATAGGTATCTCCTGAATGAAGAAGTGGATTCACCTTCAATTTTACAGGTGACGTTTCAAGGTAAGCATTCAAAATCATCCCGTGTGACTTGATGGCGTATCGCAAGGGCCCACCGATTAATCGACAAAGGAGAAAGCTCAAGGTGGTGATGGCAGCGATTGTTACGGATCACAGAAAGCCTCGCTTTAAACTTTCGGTTTTTAGCCCCCGCTCATTGCCGGGCCGGGACCATCAGGGTTCATCAAAGCTTGACCAGTGAAAATTCAATCCACGATGATCTCTGTGCCGTCGAATTCTCCGGCGTCTTCCTGGCGCTGGGCTTTGAGGCTGGGTGTGGTGATACGTTTGGCATCCATCCAGAGTCCTTCAAGATCATAGAAACGCCGCGTCTCTTCATAGAATATATGCATGAGGATGTGACCGTAATCGATCAATACCCAGTGGCCGTCGGTTTTCCCTTCAACGCTCAAAGGGTGTATTTTTTCCTTACGTAAAAAGCGCTCGACGTGATCCGCAATCGCATTCACCTGCCGATTGGAGCGACCGCTGCACAAAATGAAGTAATCGGCAATGGAGGTCAGACCGCGCACATCGAGCACGATAACGCCCAGTGCCTTTCGATCGACCACCGCCTGCACGTATAGATCGAGTTCCGGGTCTACGGGTTGTCCACTCATTGATACAATCCTTTACGGGCGATGAAATCCGCCANNTCGACGGATTCTTTTCCGGCCAACATGGTACGAATTCGGGACGAGGATATGTCCACCGGAGTGACCCGAGTTAAAATGATCGGCGGTTTGCGCGGATGCTGAAAGCGACTCCGTTCCGCCTCAAAATGGTAATCATCCGATATATTTCGGCCAATGAATTGTACCAGCTCGGCCTTCAGCGTGTCAGTCAGATCGTGGGGCGGTCGGGACATGACGACGAAAGCAACCTCTTCGAACAACTGTTTTGAGCGCTTCCAGGTGTTGACTTCCAAAAAAGCATCCAACCCTACAAGGAAAAAAAGCTCGCAGCGGGAAGAATACGATTTTTTGAAATACTGGATCGTGTCGATGGTATAAGACCAGCCGCCGCGTCGGATTTCTATATCCGAAACCTCCAAACCGGGATTACCCTGCAGCGCCAGGCGCACCATTTCCAGCCGGTCTGCAGCCGACACCAAGCTGCCGCCTGTTTTGTGGGGCGGCTGGGCAACCGGTATGAAGAAAAGATGATCCAGCCGGAGCTGCTGGCGGATATCCAGCGCCGCCCGTACATGGCCGTTGTGAATGGGATTGAAGGTGCCTCCGAAGAGGCCAAGCCGTTCAGGCCCCTGAAGGTGTTTTTCCGTACGTGTCATCCGGTTGTGTTACATAGCGTAGCATACGGACTCTAAGATCGTCCAAACCCTGGCCGGCGGCCGCGCTGATGCGAATGATTTCACCGTCGGGCAGGGCCCTGCAGAAAAGGTCCGCCTTGGACGAAGCACCTTCGACATCAAGTTTATTCAGTACCACCATGGTTGGCTTATGGGCAAGTGCGCTGCTGTGAAGCATCAGTTCACGCTGCACGATCCTATAGGGGCGCAGGGGGTCGTCGGCATCCAGAGCAGCCGCGTCAATCAGGTGCACCAGTACGCGAGTGCGTTCGATATGCCTAAGAAAGCGTGTTCCCAAACCAGCGCCGCTGTGGGCCCCTTCAATAAGTCCGGGAATGTCGGCGACCACGAAGGGCTCGCTGCCGTGAACCTGCACGACCCCCAGGATGGGCGTCAGGGTCGTGAAGGGATAATCGGCGATTTTGGGCCGTGCCGAGGAGATCGTGCTGATCAGGGTCGATTTTCCGGCATTGGGGAGGCCGATGATGCCCACATCGGCCAGAAGCCTAAGTTCCAGCTTCAGGGTTCGGAGAACGCCGGGTTCTCCGGGTTGGGCGTAGCGTGGTGCCCGGTTGGTGGAGGATTTGAAGTGCAGGTTGCCCAAACCGCCACGCCCACCCCTGGCAACCACCAGTTCCTGGTCCTCTTCGACCAGGTCCCCGAGTGACTCGCCATTTTCGACATCGGTCAGGATCGTACCCAAAGGTACTTCAAGGACCAGATCTTCGCCGCCGCGGCCACTGCGGTGCCGCCCTTGGCCGGACGCGCCGTTGGGCGCCTGGTAGTGTTTTTTGAACTGAAGATGGTAGAGGGTACGCTTGCGGGAGGTGGCTTTGAGGATGACATCGCCGCCCTTGCCGCCATCACCACCGTCCGGGCCGCCCCGGGGGATGAAGCGCTCGCGCCGAAAACTGGCGCAACCGCGTCCCCCGTCGCCGGATTGGACCGTAATGGTGGCTTCGTCAATAAACTTCACGCGGCATAAACACTCACCTTTTTGCCGGTACGGCCCTTGCGCTCAAATGTGACCACACCGTCTATTTTGGCAAAAAGGGTATAATCCCTGCCCATCCCCACATTCAGCCCGGGATGCACTTTAGTGCCCAGTTGGCGAATGATGATGTTACCGGCTTTGACGGGTTGACCGCTGAAGCGCTTGACTCCGCGCCGCTGGCCTTGGCTGTCGCGACCGTTTTTTGAGCTTCCGCCTGCTTTTTTATGCGCCATGGGTACATCTCCTGATATTGCTCACAAGCCCTGCTCAGGCTTCAATGGCATTGATCTTGATCGCTGTAAATTGTTGACGGTGACCCTGTTTGCGGCGATACCGCTTGCGGCGTTTGAATTTGAAGACCAGGATCTTCTTGCTTTTGCCTTGTTCGACAATGCTCGCCCTGACTGAGGCGCCATCGATCACCGGCTGGCCGATGCGAACATTTTCGCCTTCGCCGACCAGGAGCACCTGGTCGAACGCTACCTCATCCCCCACCTCACCGGTGAGCTTCTCGATGCGCAGGATATCGCCTTCCTGCACCTTATACTGCTTGCCTCCGGTAGCAACTACAGCGTACATTGGTTTACCTCCTGAAAAAACAGAACAGCTGACACCCTAAAAAGCCGGATATTTGAGTTTTTCACTCCATTTGTCAAGCAAAAACTGCTATGGTGGCTCACATTCGGTGACACGGGTTGAGTCATCGGGGTAACGGTTCTTGCAACTCGAACAACCCGGTAACCCGGAAAACCTTTTAACCCCTATACCGAGATGCCGATGCATCTAAGCGAGTCCCGGACACATCGATTCGTGCCCTCCGGCGGAGAGCATGGCGAATCTTCCACCCGGCTGAGCCATCTGCTCGATCGTCCATTGCGCATCGGTCGCCGCCTGATTGCCGGTCGACTGGTGTTGGCCCCCATGACCGGACTGGGGCATATCGGATTTCGCCATATGCTGGAGGAGCTGGGAGGCTGCAGCCTGATGTTTTCAGAGATGTGCAGCGCTGCACGGATTCCCCATGAGAACCGACGCATTTCACCCTATTTTCGATGGCGGGACCAGGAGCGCGACCGCCTGATCATTCAGCTCCTTGGATCCGATCCCGAGCGAATGGCAGCCGCCGCGCAGCGCATCGAAACGGAAGGCCTTCTGGGCGTGGATATCAATCTGGGCTGCTCGGTGAAACAGATCTGCCGCTTCCGGCAGGGCGCCGCCCTCCTCAAAGAACCCGATACCGCCATGGCCATTGTGAGCCGGGTACGCAAGGCGGTTCGTTGCGCCGTAACCGTTAAATTCCGCACCGGATGGGAAGATGACCCCCGGGTCGCCGTGGCGCTTGCAAAACGGCTCGAAGCTTCAGGCGCCGATGCGCTCACCTTCCATCCACGTGTGGCGCCGGATCGACGCACCCGCCCTCCGAAATGGGAATATATCGGACTGGTCAAACAAGCCGTGTCGATTCCGGTCTTCGGTAACGGAGATGTCTTCGAAGCCCTGGATTGCCTGCACATGCTCGAAACAACCGGTTGCGACGGCGTTGCGCTGGGACGCGCCGCGGTGGCGCGTCCCTGGATTTTCGCCCACTGGGTTCACGGATTTCCGGACAAGACGGCCACACCCGCACACATCGCACATCGGCTGCTTGAGCTGTGTGCACAGTATTTCGATCCGATTCGGGCGCTGCGGCGTTTTAAGCAGTATGCCCCCTACCTGGCCGCCAATTTTGCATTTGGAAACGCCTTGCTCAACCGCGTGCGTGGTGCAGAGAGTTTCGGCGCCCTTACATCTATCCTGGACCGATTCTTCGGTGAGCGCCCGGCCATTCTGAATCGGCCCAATTTGAATCTGATGCGCTAATGGCCAACCGGCCCGCATGGCCAATAAAAGAAGGCCGGTCTCGTCGTTCAAGACCGGCCTTCAATGATCAATTCGGGTATGGGTTAAGCGCGTACCTCTTCCTTGACACTGATCACGATCTTGTAAAGTAAAGTGAGCACCAGTGCGCCGATGGCATATACCCCCAGGGTGATGCCGATTTCCGGCGCGCTCGGAACATATTCGGTATATTCGTGCAGCATGTTAGGCACGAAGCCGCCCGAAATCATTCCGAGGCCCTTGTCGATCCAGGTGCCGGCCAGGATCACGGCGCACGCCACCGCAAGGGTGCCCTCGTTCTTGCGGGTGATCGGATTGACGGTCAGGATGATACCGATGACCATCAGCGCCATGGAGGACCACATCCAGGGTACATAGGTATTGTGCCCATGAACGCCTGCAAAGAGATACTCGATCGGATGAATGTGGCCCGGAATATTGCTGTAAAAGGCCACGAACAACTCGCACAGAAAAAAGAAGACGTTGATGCAGATGGCATAGGCCACGGTTTTGGCCAGACTTTGGATTTGCTCGCGGCCTGGGTCGAAGTTGCTGATGCGGCGCACCAAAAGGCACAACAGGATAAGAAGCGCCGGTCCGGCGGCAAAAGCGGAGCTGAGGAAGCGCGGTGCCAGGATGGCGGTGAGCCAGAAATGGCGGCCGGGCAGACCGCTGTACAGATAGGCCGTAACCGTATGGATGCTGACCGCCAGAGGTATGGACAGATAGATCAACGGTTTGAGCCAGGCCTGGTAATGCACGCCATTGCGCTCGGCTTCCAGAACATTCCAGCCGACGATCAGGTTGAGGAACAGGTAGGCATTGAGTACGAGCGCATCGTAGAACAGGACCGAATTGGGCGTGGGGTACAAAAAGACATTAAGGGCCCGCATGGGCTGTCCCAGGTCGACCAGGATGAAGAGCAGGCACATTACCAGGGCTGCAATGGCCAGGAACTCGCCCATGATGGTGATGCGGCCGTACGCCTTGTAATTGTGCAGGTAGTAGGGCAGTACGACCATAACGCCTCCGGCCGCGACGCCCACAAGATAGGTGAAGTTGGCAATGTAAAATCCCCAGGAGACATCACGGCTCATGCCGGTGATGCCCAGGCCGAACTGGATCTGCCACAGGTACAGGGCGAACCCGACGCCGATTACGGCCAGCAGGGCAAGAACCCAACCCCAATACGCTTTTGTTCCTCTAACGGCTAATTCAAGCATACTCACCTCATACAATATAGTAGACGCACGGTTCGGTTCCCAGATCCTCTTTGCGTCGGATGGTGAAGTTTTCGCGCAGTACCTGACGGACTTCCGATTCAGGGTCTTTCAGATCACCGAAAATGATCGCACCCTCCGAGGCCTCTACGCAGGCCGGCATTTCGCCTCTGGCCAAACGTTCCGAACAGAAATTGCATTTTTCCACGACGCCCTTCATGCGTGTGGGAAAGCTCAAATTCGTCTCTTTGATGAAGTCGCGCGGATCGCGGAAATTGAAGCTGCGCGCGCCGAAAGGACAGGCCGCCATGCAGAAGCGGCATCCGATACAGCGATGAAAATCCATCATCACGATGCCGTCTTCGCGTTTGAAGGTCGCCTTGGTGGGGCATGCCCGCACGCAGGGTGGATTTTCGCATTGGTTGCACAGCACCGGATAGGGCCGATGCTCGACTTCTTCGCTCAGATAGGCACTGCCCACGGTGGGAAAGGCATTGTGGAAGTGGGTATCCCAGATCCATTTGATCTCATGCAGCTTGTTTTCGATATGCGGTACATTATGAACCTTGTGGCAGGCTGTGATCAAGGGTCGCACATCATCCGCGGTCTTGAATCTGCGCGTGTCGATGATCATGGCCCATTGCTTGGCGGACAAGGCCTCGGCATTTTTCCGCATAACCGGTTGCGGCCCTTCCGAGGCGGGGGCGGTGACCCTGATCAGCGGTTGAGCCCCAAGCCCCAGCGCGGCGATGCCCGCTATTTTAATGAATCGTCTGCGGCTGCTTTCCATCACTTTTCTCCTTTGGGGTTGTCGATATGGCAGTCAAAGCAGTAGGGGCTTACGGACGCATAGTTGTGACAACGGTCACAGAACTCGGCTTTGTTGGAGTGGCAGTCCAGACAAGTGTTCGACAGGCTCATGGTGAAGGTTTTGCCTTCGGCATTCGTGAATTCCCGCTGGGTGTTGCGCACCACCGAGTGCCGCCACTGATCGAGCAGTTGCATATGCTCGGCCTTCATAAAAGAGGTCGGCATGATGCACTCCTTGGCGGCCTTGGCTTTTTCGGTCAGGACCAATTCCGGAGCAGGTGCAGCCTTCCCGGCCTTGATAAACATATTGTACCAGAGGGGCAGCGAAAACAGGCCGATGAAAATCACCAGGCCCAGGACGATCCACTTTTTATCATTCATCGGCTTCCTCCATTCCCGGCAGCGGCTCGCCGCGCAGGTCTGTGGTTCGTTCTTGTTCTCCCGGCAGAATGAGTGCGTTGGCGACCAGTTCGTGCAGGCCGGTCACGCCGACGCCGGGCACCCAATAATCCATAGATGCCGTAAGCACGGCGCGGTCAATTGCACAGACGCAGGCCAGCATGTTGACGCCGTGTTTTTCACGCACATGGTTTACGGCATTGGCGCGCGGCAGTCCGCCGGCCATGCGCAGCTCCATATTTTCGCCGGCGTTCAGGCCGGATCCGCTTCCGCAGCAGAAGGTCTGTTCGCGGANNACATGCCCATGCCGCGCGCCGGGTTACACGAATCATGGTAGGTGATGATCTTGTTGTCGTTGCGGCTGGGATCCAGATCGAGCTTGCCGTGACGGATCAGATCGGCGGTGAACTCGGCGATGTGCA
>DDYQ01000262.1 GCA_002348005.1 Desulfobacteraceae bacterium UBA2230
TCTCCCAACTGAGCTACATCCCCGAAATGTGGGCCTGTTCATAACAAATCATCCACCCGGAAACAACACAAATTTCAACGGCGGCCGATCACGGCCCTATCCATGATTTATTGATCCCGGCGATCCGCCTCCTGAGCGGCCTCCCAGACCACCTCCACGGGGTGGCGCACGGGCAGCCGCCCCAGGTGCTCCATCTGCATCTGGCAGGTGGGGCAGTCAGTGACGCCCAGGTCGGCGTCCGAAGATGCGAGCTTGCCGGCCATGTCGGCGCCGATGGTGGTGCTCAGCTCGTAGTTGCGGGCCAGCAGGCCCCAACTGCCGGCCATGCCGCAGCAGTGGCTCTTGAGATCCTGCACGGCAACGCCCGGCATCGAACCGAGCAAGGTGAGGGAGCTGTCGCTTTCTTCCTGCAGGCGCAGATGGCAGGGCTGATGATACGCCAGTCTGCTTGCCGGTCCGTGCAGTTCAAGGCGCTTGCGGAAGCGGTTGAGCAGGTGCGAAATGTGGATGGTCTTGGCCTGAACCTTTTTCGAATCCGAGCCCGCCAGCAGGTAGGACCAATCCGTCTGCAGGGCGTAGCCGCAGGATGAGCAGGTCACCACGATGGCCTCGACACGGTGCAGCAGGGTCCGCCAGGCGGTCAGGTTCTGTTGTGCTTTGTGGCGGGCGCGGTCGATCAGACCTTTGGAGAGCATGGGCAGGCCGCAGCAGTGCTGAGGCGGTATCAGCACGGTATAACCTAAATGGTTAAGGACCCGGGCGGCGGCTTCGCCCAGCTCGGGCCGGATCTGGGCCGCGTAACAGCCCGCATAAAAGAGTACTGCCCGGCCGCCGCCGGGTAGACGGTTCGGGAGCCGCTGAAACAGAGAGCGCCGCGCAAAGGTGATCAGCGGGCGCTGGGCTGCCAGTCCTGAAAGCCGGGCGGCCAGCCGGGTCATGCCCCGACTGCGGGCGGCAGCCGTCACCAGGGGCGTGACATTGCACAACAGCCGTCCGGCGGCTTCCACTTCGGCAACCAGGCGCTCCTCAATGGGTACACCGCAGCGGCGCGCATAAAGGGCCTTGGCCTCTATCGCCAGTTTGGGGATATTGACGTTTGAAGGGCACTCCTTAAAACAACTGCCGCAATTGATGCACAAAGCCATCACCGACTGGAGCGCTTCGGTGTAGAGCATCCGATCCGGTACGGCACCGCTGATCAGGGCGCGCAGGATATTGGCCTTGGCCTTGGGGGCGGCCGCTTCATCGCGGGTGAATTTGTACACCGGGCACATGCGCGTATCTGTGGTGACGGTGGTGCATTTGCTGCAGCCATGGCACTTTTCGGTTTCATCGCTGAAGCCTTCGGGCCACTCGAGGTTGAGGGGCGCCGGCGGTACCGACCGGTACGCCGCACCGAAGCGTAGGTCACGGGTCATCTGGTCCGGGTCGTGATGGGTGATGATTTCGGGATTGAGTCGGCCGTCCGGGTCGAGCAGGCGCTTGGTCTGCTGAAAACAGGCGTAAATGCCGGGGTAGCGCCGTTGCACGTAGGCGCTGCGCAGACGCCCATCGCCGTGTTCGCCCGAAACGGTACCCCCCACCGATGTGACCAGTTCGAAAACCGCGTCGGCCAGGACCCGCAGCAAGGCGATATCGTGAGGGTCCTTGAGGTCGAGCAGCGGCCGGGTATGCAGCAGCCCCTTGGCGATATGGCCGTAGAGCACGAAAGCGACGCCATGGCGTTGGAAAATGGCATACAGTCCTTCGAAAAACGGCACCAGCCCGGCTACCGGTACGGCCGCGTCTTCGACCAGGGCCAGGATCTTGCGACGGCCTTTGAGCTTGTACAGAATGGGTACGGCGGCCTTGCGCAGGGCCCAGAACTTCTGCTTTTCAGCTTCGGTCACCGCCTGGTAATGCCGTCTGCCCAGCTCGGCTTCGATCAGTTGCCGCTGGATTTCGGCCGCTCGAGCGGCGCAGGCTTCGGCCGTGCTGCCGTCGAACTCGATCAGCAGTACATTGTCGACATCGGCCGGAATGCGGTCGCGCAGCAGGGGATCGCTTTCGCGGGCCAGGCGCAGCAGCGATTTGTCCATTACCTCGATTCCCGAGGGTCCGGCCGGCATCGCCAATTGAACCGCCCGAGCGGCCGAGGCGATATCGTCAAAAAAGGCGACCACCAGGCTGTCGGTCGCCGGCCGCTGCACCAATCGCAGGCGCAGCCGGGTGGTGATGCCCAGGGTGCCTTCGCTGCCGCAGATCAACCGCTCCAGGTGCAGGCGATCGTCCTGGATCAGGCCGCGCAGGTTGTAGCCGGCGACATTGCACTTGACTGGCGGGTAGGCCCTCTCGATGGCGTCGCGGTGGTCGTGGTAGAGTGCGGCCAGAGCCCGGAGTGCGTCCGGCAGCCGCGAGAGCGGCAGGGCGGCGATTTCGGAGAGCCGGCGAACTTCGGAATCGGCGAAAACCACCTCCGCGTCCAGCAGGTAATCGGCCACATTGCCGTATTTGACCGAATGGGCGCCGCTGGCATTGGTGGCGCACATGCCGCCAAAAGTGGCGTATTCGCCGCTGGAAGGATCAGGTGGGAAGAACCAGCCGCTGCCGCGAAGCACCGCTTCCAGTTCGCCCAGGCGGAACCCCGGCTCGCATTCGAACACGCCGGCCTCGGTGTCCAGGGTCAGCAGGCGATTCATATACTTGGAAAAATCGACGACCAGCCCTGCACCCAGGGCTGCACCGGTCAGTCCACTGCCCGCACCGCGCGCATGGACCGCGAGCCCGTGCGCGGCGGCGAAGCGCACCGCGCGGCGGACATCGGCCGTACAGCGGGGGTAGATCAAGGCCGCCGGCATTTTCAGAAAAATACTGCCGTCCGTGGCCAGCAGAGAGCGGCGTAAAAGATCGCTGTGCAGTTCGCCCTCCAGATCGCGGGCCAGTTCGGTAAAAGGGTATTGCGTTTCAGGAGGGGCAGTGGGCATCGGTATTGTTCTTCTGTTGAAGGTCGCTGCTTTTTCGAACCAGCAGTGAGGCGTTGGGGATGACGGCCAGTGATCCGGTATGTACCTTCACTATGCGCCCGACCGCATCGGCCGATAGCACTTCGCAGCCGATCTGCGCCGCGAGTTCCGCGGGAAGCCCGGTCACCAGTCCGATTTGGATACGCCGGACTTTGGCCATCATGGCCAGGGCCGTGCCGCCGTTGCCCTGGTAGTCTTCGGCCAGGTGGTCGAAGGCGGTTTCCCAGCCCAATGCGAACCAGGGCAGAAAGGTTTGCGAGCCGATCCCGTCCCGACATTGCGCCAGCACGATCAAACGGCCGCCGTCGCGCACGAAGTCTGCGGCGTGGTGAATGGCCTTGTGACTCTGTATGAAATTGATGTCCTTGGGGAACCCGCCGCAGGAGGCCAGTACGAGGTCGAACGCCTCGGGCCGACTGAGTTCGGTCAGTTCGGCGTGCCGGGCGCAGGCCGATGCGAAATGATCCGGGCCATGGCCCACGCGCAACTCGCAAACCCGGCCCCGGCTGTCCAGGATGCCGTGCACGGCCAGGTCGGCCGGTCTGCTCGCCTCACACTCGGCCAGATCTTCGGCCAGCGGGTTGCCGGCAATTACGCCCGGCCGGCAGCCGGCGGCCAGGGACCTTGCGGACCTGTCTAAAAAGAGTCCATGATTGGCGTATATTGCTCTTTTTTCGCCCAGACCGGGAAAGATCAGTTTGCGCCCGCCGCCAAAGCCGGCAAAGTAGTGGTGCGATACGGCGCCGAAGGTGATGAGGCAGCTGGCCTCCATGAGCTCGCGCGGCAGGCGAATCGGCGTGCCGCGACCGGTGCGGCCCAATTCCGTAAAGCTCGCCGGATCATCGCAGCGGTGGTGCCGGAAGGGGGCGGTTTCGTAAATATCGCCATAAGCCCGGCGGCATTCGTGCACCGTTTGGGGCGCATGCGTGCCGTATCCGATCCAGAACGTTACCCGGCGCGGGTCCGCACCCTGCGCCGTCAACGCTGCAAGCAGAACCGGAAGATACTCAGGGTAGCCGCACAAGCGCGTTTTATCGGCCAGCACCACGGCCGGACGGCTCAGGTTCAGGTTCGAGCGGCTCAGCACCGACGCCATATCCTGGGCAAAACGGCGGGTATCCACGCGCGTTTCGGGTTCCACGGTGGTCAGTACCTCAGGCCTGCCTCCCAAACTGAAGCGCAGGTGATCACTGCCGTATGGCAGATGCAGATCGAGGTCCATAACGCTCCTTTCCGCCCGTTGATCACAGGAGTGTAGCCCAACTGTGCTTGCGATTCCATACGTATTTGCCTGAGGAAGGCATGCCGGTCGGCCGAACCATGGACGGCTGCGCTTCCCATGACTGTTTTCTCATGCAAAGCATTGTCAAATCGAGGATTCAGTTCAGGCGCTGGGCGGGATCGTCGTCGAACGGATTGTTTACGGTTTCGACCGGTACCGCCGAATGCGCGGCGCCCCAAGCGGTGTTTCGCAGCCGGTCGCCGTAGTAGCCGATCAGAGCGGTATTGTTATACCAGCAGCGGCACGCTCGGGAGGTGCGCAGTCGGTGCCGCTCACGTTCGGACTCGGGCGACCACCACACCTCGCGGAAGGAATGCCCCTGGATCGATCCCATGCGGACGTGTTGCTCCAGACAGGGATAGACGTTGCCCCAGGGGTCGATGCGCGCCATCAGAACCCCGGCGTAGCAGCGTGCGTAGGGATAGATGCCGGTTTTTTTCAGACTGGCGATCAGAGTGCGCATGTAACCATCGCCGGACAGGCATGTGCCATGCAGTTGATCGCGCAAAACGGCTGGATCGAGGCGCAAGTCAGCCGGCGGCAGGCCGGTATAGAAGGCATCGCCGCAGTGGTGCACCGGTTGAAGCAGTATATCGTCGGCCACGCCGTGCCATTTTGCATGGAACGCATTGATTTGATGCTGGTTGTGATTGGAAATGGTCATGCGCACGCGCAGCACGGGCCTTTGACGGCGATCGACGGTCAACAGACGGTGGATGCCGCGTTCGATCACCGCATATGACCCGTCGATTCCCCGAATGGCATCGTGCGTTTCAGCCGTGGCACCGTCCAGGCTGACCGTGACGCAGGTCGCGCCGCATGCGGCGACCCGATCGCGCAAGCGTTCCAGGAGCATGCCGTTGGTACACAGGTTGACCGAGAGGCCGGCCTCGGCAAAGGCGCCGATGATCTCAAAAACATCCGGCCGCACCAGTGGTTCTCCGCCGGCGATGCTGATTTGATGCACCGCCAGGCCTTTGAATTCGGCGGCCAGCCGGCGGTAATCGGAAAGGGTCAGGCTTTCACGGCGGGGATCGTTCCAGCGCTGACACATGCGGCAACGGCAGTTGCAGCGGTAGGTGATATCGAACTCGGCCATATAGGGCCCAACTTCCGGCGGCCGGCCGCCGGCATCCGCGATCACATTGACGCGCGAACCCCGGACCGTACGCATGAAGCGCCGGGAGAGAATGATGCGGCGATAACACCAGAAGTTTTTAAAGCGCATAAGTTGATCGGTATTGGGGTCCGTCCATGATTACGGCACGGCCGGATCGAGGACAGGCATGGATAAACATGTGCAATGAATAACAACCTCCCCCCCTGATGTCAACGCAAGGGTCGCACGCGGCAGGGTCCGTCAAAGTCACGCGTGTAAGGACCGGTTGAGCTTTCGGGGTCGGGGTCGGAATCGATATCGAAAGGCCGCCGGTATTGCAGCTCCAAACTAACCATTCATCAGCTGAGCGGCGGCTGCACGGTGCGGTCCGGCGGCGGAGGCTGACATCGGGGGAGGCTCCTGCATCCCCTGTTTTCGGAATTTGATTTCGGCTTTTTGCGGCGCGATGATACGGAGTCGAACCAAGGCGCATGAATGAACATGTACGACGGAAATCTTGAAATAAGTTCTCCGATGATTTTATATTCAATTGCGCAATGACCTGTTAAAGCTTGAAATCGCCGATTGCGACATCAAGTTCGATAGAATCGGGATTCAGCTCGGTTGTTCGCGCGGCGCAGACAGACCAGCAGGCCGGGGGTGCGGCCGCGGCGCGCCCTTGATACCGCAATCGCTTGCCGATCGTGACGCTAGTGTGATTGTGGGCCTGTATTTCACGCTCGCGACGGTGTTCGGATGCAGAACCGAACTCTATCGGATCTGGCCAGAAAATCATCCCTATTGAAGTCGGCCATAAAGAAGGTATTGATCGTTAGCGAGTCAGCGTATGTTCCCCGGACGACCCGAAGATCGCGCACGCCGGCAACCGGGCTGACGCGCTCTGCCGGCGGGTTTCAATCCCATGGAGGTAGGCAGTGACTGATTTGACCGTTCAAAGAATCGAGCAGAGTATCAGGGATCGTAAAACGTTGCACATGACGTTCGTGAACAATGTAAAGACCTACAAGCCCTTTCTCGAATTGGAAGCCAGGGCCTTCAGTGACGGCGCACTGCCGAAAAAGATCAAGGAGTTGATGGCCCTTTCGATTTCGATTGTGACCAAGTGCGAACCGTGTATGGAATGGCATCTTGATCAGGCCCTGCAGGCGGGCGCCGCCGACGCGGAAATCTATGAGACTATCGATGTCGCCATCGAGATGGGCGGCGGCCAGGCCGGGGCCTATGCGCGCTTTGTGCTCAGGGCCCTGGAGTATTTCAAGGAGCGCAATCGAAAATGATCGACACGCCCCGATCCGCATGAGCGCAACCACGCTGCTTCGCGGGCCTGGGGTCAAAACGATGCGGACAGTTGTTTCAAGAAGCGATTTGAGGAGAAGCCAAAATGATCGCGCTTGCCTGGAGAGGCTGGGCAAAGCCGGAAGATGCCGATGCCTACGAGCACCTGCTGCGGCAGGTGGTGTATCCTGCCCTGCGCAAGCTTTCTGGCTACCGGGGCGGCTATATCCTGCGCCGGGAGGTGCCGGAGGAAGTGGAGTTCGTCACCGTCAACCTGTCGACGCGCTGGAGACCGTGAAGGCCTTTGCGGGCGAAGACTACGAGACACCGGTGTTCGAGCCGGAAGCGCGCAGGCTGCTTTCCAGGGTCGAGCCGATCGCCCGCCACTACGCGGTCAAGGAAAGTGCGCACCCGGGAGGCGACGCGGCGCTTGAGGGAGAGCCCACTGCCGGACGATAATGGATCGTGGCGCTCAAATTGCGGCGGCCGGATGCCGACGGCCGCCGCGCAGAGCCGCGAAATGGCCGCGGCTGAAGCGCATGAAGGGTACTGCAACGATCAACGGCTGCCTGGCCGGCGCCACAGGCTGGGGCGGGTCCGAACTGGCGTGCGCGCTCGCGCAGACAGGCGACATTCGGCTTGTCGCCGGCGTCTCGCGCCAGTACACCGAATGCCGCATGAGCGACGTGCAAAGGCGGCCATCCCGGCTTGAAGATCCTGCGCCGCCGGAATGCCGTCGCCGGCCTGAATCGATCGGCACTGCGGCGACTGCAGAATGTCGAGCGGCAGCTTCTTCTGGATTGCGGATCGGTGCGCTGTCTATTGCATGTGTCCTGATCGGTGTCATTTTCTGGTGCTGGCAGTGGTAGAAAAGATGCTTGCCAGGGATTCGTGTGGCGTATGTTTGACACAACATGAAAGGCCGGAAGATGACCGATACAACAAAAATCCCCTCCATCGATAAAGGTGTCCGCATCGGGCATGTGCATCTCAAAGTCTCCAACCTGCAGCGGGCGCTCGATTTTTATTGTGGCGTGCTCGGCTTCGCGCTGACCCAGCGCTACGGACCGCAGGCCGCATTCGTTTCCGCGGGCGGCTACCACCATCACATCGGACTGAACACCTGGGAAAGCGCCGGCGGTTCTCCGCCGCCGGCGGGCACCACCGGGCTTTACCATATCGCCATTTTGTATCCGACGCGCGCCGCCCTGGCGGATGCCCTGCGCCGCCTCATGGCCGCCGGCATTGCGCTCGAGGGCGCCAGCGACCACGGCGTGAGCGAGGCGCTCTATCTGCGCGACCCGGATGAAAACGGCATCGAACTGTACTGGGACCGCCCAGCCGAAGAATGGCCGCGCACGGCGGAAGGTGCCCTGGCCATGATCACGCGCCCGTTGGACCTGGATAGTCTGCTGAATGAGCCTTCGACCTGACCTGCGCACCCGCGCTGAACCACAAAGGAGGCGCGCATGCAGGTCGCCCAGGGCAATGATCTGACCAGCGAGATCAACGGAGCGCGTCGGGCAGACAGAGACCCTTTCGAGCACGCTACGATCCGCCGAAGGGTGGAAAGCAGGGGCGGAGGTGGGGCTGAACCCGTGCATCACCCGCCCATGCGTAGTTTCGGCATGAACGGCCTGCACCGGAGTGGCCGGTCCCCTTGAATGCTTGCACCGCCAACCAAGATAGGATAATCAAATTCGCGCCAACTGGGTTGTCCTTTTATACTGTGCCGAAGGCATCAGAGTTGCTGATCTGGGAGAGGAACATCCGTTGCAACACCCCGGGAATATACGCGGACTTTCAGGCGCAGTCATGTTTTGTATCCTGAATACCTGGGCATCATCGGCGTGGGCGCACGTTATGCCTCTGGATCAGCACCCCCAGATCATCTGGGCCCTCCTGGCGGGGGTGGTCGCCCTGGCGGTGATCGTCATTATGCTGCTGGTTCATTCCGAGCAGCGCAAGCGTGCCCAGCAGTCCATTTCCGCTTTAAACGACCGTTTCCAGAAAATGTTCGATACTACCGCCGTGGCCCTCATCGAAGAGGATTTCACGGCGGTCAAAGCCGCGCTCGACCAGCTCGCGGCGCAAGGCGTCACCGACCTGGATGCCTATCTGGACACGCACCCCGCATTTCTCAGGCAGATGGCGGAACAGGTCCGCGTGACCGATGTCAATCCAGCCGCGCTGCGCCTATATCGGGCAGCTTCCAAAGATGATTTCATCGCCGGCTTCCCGCGTATCTTCGCGCCCGATGCACTGGCGGCCGTTCAGAAGCTGCTACTGGCCATGAAGCGGGGGGAGACGCATTTCGAGTGCGAGACGGTCAACACGACCCTGGACCGGCATCCGATGTCAGTCCTGGTCAGCCTTTCTTTGCCGACCACCGATCCCGACCGTTACCGCACTATCATGGTCAGTGTCACCGACATCACGGATCTCAAGCATTCCGAGGAGGCCCTCCGCCGCAGCGAAGACCGTTTCCGTACGGTGTTCAACCACGCCGCCAGCGGCATGGCGCTGGTCGACCAGGAAGGCAACTATCTGCGGGTCAACCGTGCGCTGGAACGCATGCTCGGCTATTCCAATCAGGCGCTGTTGCAGATGAACTGGCGCGATGTGACCCATCCCGACGATATTGCGCAGTCCCTGCGGTTGATTGAAGAGATCGCCGTGGGGGGCACGCCGCCGGCAATGGAAAAACGGTACATCAGCCGCCAGGGGGAAACCATCTGGGCCCTGGTCAATGTGGCCGCACTGCCCGACAACCGACAGGCGCCGTTTTATTATATCGCCCAGATGCAGGACATTACCAGTATCAAGGCGGCTCGCGCCAAACTGCAGGAACGCGAAGAACGATATCGCCGGTTTTTCGAAGCCGACCTGAGCGGTATTTATGTTGTCACCGCAGCCGGGCAGTTGATCATGTGTAATCTGGTTTTTGCCCGTATGCTGGGATTCGATAGCGTCGATGAAGTCCTGGGCAAGAATTTCGCCGGTTTTTACAAAGACCCCACCCTGCGTTCCAAAACCGTGGCCGACCTGACCCGCGATAAAAAAATCGAACACTGCGAAGTGGAATTTGTACGCCGCGATGGCCAATTGATCCACGTCCGGATCAATGCCATCGGGCGTTTCGACGAACAGGGCCGCCTGATCGAGATGCAGGGGTATATCCTGGACATCACCCGGCAGAAAACCCTGGAAGCCCAGTTGCTGCACGCCCAGAAGATGGAATCGGTCGGCACCATGGCCGGCGGCGTGGCCCACGATTT
>DDYQ01000144.1 GCA_002348005.1 Desulfobacteraceae bacterium UBA2230
CTCGTGTTTATCACGTTAGGTTGATCGTATCCCTTAAATCAATACCTGGAGAAGCGGTATGTCAAACGAACTCAGGTTCATGAATTGGCGCGAAATTATCAAGCCGGAAAAAGTTCAAGTCAGCAGCACTGATACATATGGCAAGTTCGTGTGCGAGCCTCTGGAAAGAGGTTATGGCATGACCATGGGCAATTCGCTGCGCCGGATTATTCTGTCTTCTCTTTACGGGGCGGCGATTACGGCGGTTAAAATCGATTCGGTTCAGCATGAGTTCAGTGTGATTTCAGGAGTGTTCGAAGATGTCTCCGAACTGATTCTCAACCTGAAGCAAGTACGCATGAAGACCAAGGGGACCCAGCCGCGTAAACTGGTCTGCCGAGCCAAAGGCGAGCGTACGGTGACTGCCGGGGATTTCACCAGCCCGGATGGGGCAATTGAAATTCTCAATCCCGACCTGCAAATCGCCAGACTCACGGCTGAAGGCCAGCTCAACATGGAGATGACGGTGAAGGTCGGCAAAGGCTATGCCCTGTCGGAAGCGAACAAGGAAGAAGATGCGCCGATCGGAACGATTCCAATCGATGCCGTTTTTTCTCCAGTTAAGCGGGTGAACTATGTCGTCGGCAATGCGCGTGTGGGGCAGCGTACCGACTACGACAAACTGACTTTGGAGATCTGGACGGACGGCAGCATTACCCCTGAAGAAGCTGTGGCCTATGCCGCCAAAATTCTTAAAGATCAGGTTTCCATTTTTATCAATTTTGATGAAGAAGCCGAACCATCATCGGCCCTGAAAATCAGCAGTGATGAACAGCCCGAATTCAATGACAATTTATATCGCAGCGTCGATGAATTGGAGTTGTCGGTTCGCAGCGCCAACTGTTTGAAGAATGCCGAAATCAATAAGATATATCAGTTGGTCCAGAAGACGGAAGCCGAGATGCTCAAAACTAAAAACTTCGGGCGTAAATCCCTCAATGAAATTAAAGAAGTATTATCGGAAATGGGATTATCCCTCGGTATGAAGCTGGAAGGCTTCGAAGCGCCGAGGGAAGAAATCGAAGACGAAGAGGAAGGGGAGTAGCCGTTCCATGAGACATCGCAGAGCCGGAGTCAAACTCAACCGAACCACGAGCCATCGCCAGGCCATGTTCCGTAATCTGGTGACCTCGCTCTTAAAGCATGACCGTATCCAAACCACCGACGTCAAGGCAAAGGAGCTGCGCCGTTGGGTGGATCATATCATCACCCTGGCCAAGCGTGGCGACCTGCATGCAAGGCGCCAGGCCATGGCCATCGTGCGCGAAAAAGATGTTGTCCATAAGCTTTTTGAAGAAGCCGGGCGGCGCTTTGGCAAGTTGAACGGCGGCTATTCGCGTATTGTCAAAATCGGCAGACGCCCGGGAGATGCCGCGCCAGTTTCGCTGATTGAGTTGATGTCCTCGGAGGCCAAGCCCAAGAAAAGCAAGAAGAAGAGCGCCGCGCCTCAAAAGAAGGCCGACGCCCCCGAACAGGCGGCACCAGCCCAGGCTGAAAAAGCTCCTGCGGCTGCCAGCGAACCGACTGCTGCGGTTGAGACCGAAAGCGCCCCGCAGGACGCCCCCTCCGAACCATCGGCGGAGCAGGATAAGGCCGAGTCAGACAAGAAAGACGCCTGATCCCCCCCTTTGTGTTTGCATTCACAGCCTCCTCAGCCGCATTCGGCTGAGGAGGCTTTTATATATCCAATATCCCCTTTGTCCCCGCCGAGGGTTGAATCGCATCGCGATATCTGCGATATTGAAAAGGCGCAGCGGCACAGCACCTTTTCGCGAACCTAAAATCGAGACGATCGATGTATAATTCCTTTTTCGGGTTCAAGGAAAAGCCATTCAAACTGGTTCCCAATCCCGATTATCTCTTCATGAGCAAAAGCCATGAAATCGCCATGGCGCATCTCATTTACGCTATGGATCAGGGTGATGGTTTCGTCGTGATCACGGGCGAGGTCGGAACGGGGAAAACCACCCTGTGCCGGAACTTTCTGGAACTTTTAGACGAGCACACTGAATCCGCTTATATTTTTAATCCGAACATGAATGCGGCCGAACTACTCGCATCAATCTGCAAGGAATTTGGTATTTCCCACAAGAACGGCACCGTCAAGGAATTGCTCGACGCCCTGAATGAATTCCTGATGCGTCAAAATGAAGCAGGACGCAAAGCTATCCTGTTGATCGATGAAGCCCAAAACCTGACAGTCGAAAACCTCGAAATGGTTCGGATGCTTTCTAATCTGGAGACGACGCGCAGCAAATTGCTGCAAATCATTCTGGTTGGGCAGCCCGAATTGAACGATAAGCTCGATGCGCATGAACTGCGCCAATTGGCACAGCGTATTTCACTCAACTATTATCTGACACCGCTCTCAGCCAAAGAGACCGCAGGATATATCCAGCACCGTCTCCACATCGCCGCCCAGCGCCAAATGCACCTCTTCACGGCACGGGCCCACCGGTTGATCCATCGATATGCCAACGGAATTCCACGTCTGATCAATATTGCTTGTGATCGCGCTCTGCTTACCGCTTACAGTTTGAATGTAAACAAGGTAAGCGGTCCAATTGTCAAAACGGCACTGAAGGAGTTGGCCGGCCGCGGCAGTAAAAACCCCGCCGCAAACTGGATTCGACAATTGGTGTGGGGCGGCGTAGTGGCTGGTTTGATCGCACTCGCGGCCACAGCTGTAATCTACGGTGGCGCTATACACAGGCTTATGATTTCCGAACAGAATGCCGCTTCGACCCGCCAAGCTGAGCCGTCCCCTGGTGCGGACTTCGCGCTGTCAGATCCTGCTACGCCTGTCTATAAAGTGCCCGCGCCGGTACCTCAATCCGCAGTATCCGCGGAACTGGATCCAACCCCAGCGGTGCAGACTTTTGAGGCGGCCTACACGACACAGGAATCTGCCAAAGTTCCGGAACCTGAAGCGGCTCCGCTGGCGCGCGCGGATACTGACGCTCTGGCAGAACCCGCCGATTCGATAGCGTTGCACATCGCCGAATTGGATCCCGAGTATTCACGGATTCACGCAGCCCAGGCATTGCTTGAATTATGGCAGCAGCCCAACCCCAATCTCGGCCATATCCCCACGGTGATCGACGACGGTGCGTTTTTCGAGATCGCTGCACGCCAGTATGGTATGCGACTCTACATTGTTCCCGAGGACTGGCCTCTGGTGCAACGGCTCAACCTGCCGGCGATAATCGCCGTCCATCACCCGCAACCGGATCAGACCGCTTATCTGACCTTGGTTGGATGGCATGGCGAGCGCGTCTATCTGCAGGACCAGAACACCCGCAAAGTCTGGGATACTGAATTCGATGCATTGCGTCCGCACCTCCAAGGCACCGCCTATATCCTTTGGAAGAATATTCTGGGCTACGATAGCATCATCTCACAAGGCGCCGAAAGCCAGTCTGTTCTGCTGGTCAAGGCCATGCTCCGGCAAGTCGGCTACGAACAGGTGGCCCTGACGCCGGTTTTCGATAGGACCACGACCGCTGCGGTGGTTGACTTCCAAATCAAACACCAGTTGGCTGCAGATGGACTGGTGGGGCCCCTCACCAAAATAATGCTGATCAACGCAGCCAAAGCCTTCGAAAGACCTCAACTGGACGCGGACAGAGGAACCGGGGCGTGAGCACGATTCTAAGAGCGCTGAAAAAATTGGAGCAGGATGATGCGAATATGCCCGTGGGGACCGCCGCTGGCCGTGCCTGGCATGCTCGCCAGGCCGTGCACCGCAGTGTCCGATTCGCCTGGCGCAGAGGGCGGTTGATCCGATTGGGCGTGATCATTCTGGTGCTAGCGACCGGCGGTGTGATCCTGTCCCGATTTTATTCATCTGGCGTTCCGGAGACACAGCGGATCGGCACTATTCATCCGGACCAAAGGGGTGAACCTCAGGGCGCAGGCGACCCGTCTTCCGCCGCAGCGTCTTTGAGAATGGAAGAGAATATCGATCTGTTCGAATTGAATAAGGATCTGGACCGCGCACCGCTTTCGGATCCGGCGCAAAAACCGGCAGGGGGTGCAAAGACTGCAACAAACATCCGTGAACTTTTCCAACTCCCGGACGGCCGGCAATCTCCGGATCGTCCCCGGCAGCCGCTATCCTCACCCGTCAACGAGAAGCCATCCACCCGCATGCCTTCCGCGCCAGCGGCTCCCCCTGCGACCGGCATGGATGCCGAACGCCTCCCGGAAGGACGCCTGAAAATCCAGGCGATCGCCTGGGCCCCTGATGCACAGGAGCGCATGGCCGTTATCAACAACCGAATTTTACGCGAGGGTGAATCGGTGGAAGGATATATGGTCTTGAAAATTGCCCAAGACCAGATCCTGCTCGGCGCCGAAGGACGTCGCTGGCGGGCTGTATTCGGAAGACGATAGGCCTGGCGCCAGCCATCCGCCTGTGTCTGAGAACCCGGCGGGCGAGCGCTTTTCGCCATCAAGGAACGGCGGACAGGAAGCCCATCTGCACTGAAAATTGCTGAGCGATTCGGATCAGGTGGTGAAGGCAGAAATCACGGTGGCTCTGATTTCGAAATCGGATTTCAGGAACCGCCATGCTCAAAGCAGCCAACAAAGTCCCCCGGTGGTTGAAAACAGGAGCGCTCAACGAACCTAGACCGTCATTGCGTTCTCCCAGGCTCTGGGCATATCCCTGTGACCGGATCGACTCTATTTCACGCGCCAGGAGGTTCTTGTCAACGATCGTGTTGGCGGTTACCGGTACCACCTGTGCCACATCGAGGTAGCGGCGCCGGAACGCTTCGTCCGAAAAGGCCAGCAGGCATTTGGACGAGGCGCCCGCATAAAGCGGTGACCGGCTGCCGATGGGCATACTGGCTTTCAAGGCCTGAGTTGATTCCAGCGTATCGATGCACACCCATTCGTTCGCGTCGATCACGTTAAGGTGCACCGTTTCTTGCGTGACAGCCGCCAGTTCTTTCATGAAAGGCGCAGCCGAACGCGTGACCGGAAGACTCTCCTGTATGGTATGCAGGAAACGGAAGTAGATTTTACCGAGTTGGTATTGGCGTGTCGCGGCGGTCTGATCCACAAAACCATAGGCCTTTAAAGTTTGCAGCAGACGCTGCACCGTGGCTGGGCTGAAGCCCAGCTGATTGCTCAACTGCCTGACGCCCCAGACCGGATGGCGGGCATCAAACGCCAGCAGGATGTGTAATGCTTTTTCGACCGAATTGAGCTTATCTTGTTCCATTATTTAATACATCGTTTCGAAATATTATACATGCCTTGCCTCAAAAGCACTATCTTGTCAAGGCCGCTCTCCGGGTAAACGCCGGTAAATGGCTTGCAAGAAGATGCGAAAAGTCCTTGACGCTGAAAGACCCTTTTGTTAGCTTGCCCAAAACATTGTTTTGTATGATAAAACAACCGGACCCCCGGCGCTATGGAGGATGTGCAAAATGGACTTTGCCTTGAACAAGGAACTGGAGATGCTGCGCAAGGCGGTACGCGAGTTTGCCGCCAAAAAAATTGCCCCCTATGCCGATCAATGGGATGCAGAGCATTACTTCCCGTATGAAGAAGCCATAAAGCCCCTGGGAGAACTCGGGTTCTTCGGGACCGTCATACCCGAAGAATACGGCGGAGAAGGTATGGGCTGGCTCGCCGCGATGATTGTTACCGAAGAAATCGCACGAGCGCATAGTTCGCTGCGTGTGCAGGTCAACATGCAGGTGTTGGGATGCGCCTACACCATCTATAAATACGGCAATGAAACCTTGCGGAAGAAGTATATACCAGGGTTGTGCAGTGCCGAAATGGTGGGCGGGTTCGCTATTACCGAACCGGACGCCGGCTCCGACGTCATGGCCATGTCCTCGGTTGCCGAAGACAAAGGCGATTACTGGCTGCTCAACGGCGCTAAGACCTGGATCTCCAATGCCGACGTGGCCGACGTCCTGATCTACTACGCCTATACGGATAAAAACGCCGGCGGCAAGGGACTGTCGGCGTTTGTGATCGAACCCAAGAAGTTTAATGGCGTCAAGACCACCCGTCTTGAAAAGATGGGCTCCTACGCATCACCCACCGGCGAAGTATTCCTGGACAATACCAAAGTGCCCAAGGAAAACATCCTGGGCAAACCAGGCGATGGCGCCGGTATCGTTTTTAGTTCATTGAACCAGACGCGGCTTTCGGCCGCCGCCGGCGCGGTCGGCGTGGCCCAGGCATGCATGGATGTGGTTACGCGATACTGCAACGAACGCAAGCAATTCGGGCAGCAGATCGGACAGTTTCAAATGAATCAGGATATGGTTGCCCAAATGGCCACCGAGATCGAAGCCGCGCGCCTGCTGGTATACAGAGCCGCCTGGGTCAAGGATCAGGGACAGGTCAACAATGGCCGCGATGTAGCCATGGCGAAATATTTTGCAGCCGAAACGGTCAGCAAGTGTGCCAATTATGCCATGCGCATTCTGGGAGCCTACGGCTACTCGACCGAATACCCGGTGGCGCGCTACTATCGTGACACCCCTACCTATTACATCGTGGAGGGCTCAACCAATATCTGCAAATGGATTGTGGCCCTGGATCAGCTGGGATACCGAAAAGCCAATCGTTAATGCGGGCTTAACCTAATCGATGGAGGAGCATTTGAGCGAAGACATCAAAGCGAAAACCAGGCGGGTGGCCGAGCTCTACTTCCAAAATGTTCAAGAAGAAAAACCTTTCGAATTGTGGAAGGCGTTCGATCCGGAGCTGGCCAAGGAACTCTCTTTGTTCATCACCGGTCGAATGTACGCACGGGAGAAGATTGAACATACCACCCGTCAGTTGGTGACCATAGCCGTGTTGACTGTTTTAGGCCGGGCGGATGAGTTGAAGCTGCATATTCTGGCCGCATTGAATGTCGGTTGTCGGCCACAGCAGGTCGCCGAAGTGATTTTTCAAACATTTACTTATGGTGGAATTCCCACCGTGAACAGCGCTTTGAAAGTACTGCGCGATGTGCTGCAGGAAAAAGGCTTGTGGCCGTTGACCGCAAGTTTGCCTGAGAACCACTCATCGGAATATAACCACTCATAGGGTTGGGGGAGAGGCATGCGACCATATTTTAAGAAGATGAACACCTTCGGCCGGAAGATAAATCCGGGGCAGATCAAGAGCACCGAGGAGAACGTTAAGCAGATCAAATCCGTGGAAGCAGAATTGGCAGCCGCCATCGAAAGGGTGAAGAATGCAGGTTTCAGCGCGGACAAGATCAATGCCAGGGGCCAATGGACCGTGTTTCAGCGCCTGGACTATTTGGTGGACCAGGGTACCTGGTGCCCCTTGCATACCCTTTACAACCCTCAGAATAACACCGAAGGTACCACCAACGTTATCGATGGGATGGGCAAGATCGCTGGAAAATGGGCGGTGATCATCGGTTTCGATAACAAGGTGATGGCCGGAGCCTGGCTTCCAGGTCAATCCGAGAATATCCTGCGGGTTACCGATCTTTCCAAACGGCTGAACATACCGCTGGTCTGGCTGGTCAACTGCTCGGGCGTTAAGTTGCCCGAGCAGGAAAAATTCTATGCCGACCGGCGCGGCGGCGGCACCACCTTCTTCAGGCATGCAGAACTCAATCAGGCGGGCGTTCCCATTCTGGCGGCGATTTACGGTACCAATCCGGCCGGCGGCGGCTATCAGAGCATCAGCCCAACCGTCTTGTTTGCACACAAGGATTGCAACATGGCCGTGGGCGGTGGTGGCATTCTCTCCGGCATGTCGCCCAAAGGATATTTCGACGAGGCTGGCGCCGAGCAACTCATTTCGGCTGCACGTCAGTTCAAGGCCGTTCCTCCTGGCCGTGTGGAAATCCATTATGATGAGACCGGCTTCTTCCGTTATAAATTTGAGACCGAAAGCGACGTCCTGGATGCCGTGAAGGAATACATGCGCGACATGCCGGGGTATAATCCCAAATTCTTCAGGGTGGCCGAGCCCCGGGAGCCGCTTTTTTCGGCTGAAGACCTCTACCGGTTGGTGCCCTGCAATCAAAAATTGATTTACGATTTTGATGAAGTGCTGTCCCGTCTGGTAGACGGCAGTGAGCACATGGAATTCAGGCCCGGCTATGGCCCTGAAATCTATACCGGCCTGGTGAAGTTGGATGGTTTCCTCGTGGGGGTGATCGGCAATCGTCAGGGCTGGCTGGGAGAGAATTATCCAGAATACGCCGACTATCCGGGCATGGGGGGTAAACTTTACCGGCAGGGTCTGATTAAAATGAACGAATTCGTCACCCTGTGCGGCAGGGACCGCGTGCCGATCATCTGGTTTCAGGACACTACCGGCATCGACGTGGGGGACATCGCAGAGAAAGCGGAACTGCTCGGCCTGGGGCAGTCGCTGATTTACTCCATCCAGCAGACCGGTGTTCCCATGATGCTGGTTGTACTGCGCAAAGGCACCGCCGCCGCCCATTATGTCATGGGTGGACCGACGGCCAACCGACATAACGCTTTTACCCTGGGGACGGCCACCACAGAAATCTATGTCATGCACGGTGAAACCGCTGCCGCAGCAAGTTTTTCGCGCCGGCTGGTCAAGGAAAAAGATGCCGGGCGCCCTTTGAAGCCAGTGATCGACAGCATGAACGAAATGGTGAAAGAGTACTACGATAACTCACGACCGATATACTGCGCACAACACGGCTTCGTAGACGAAATCGCCAGAATGCCCGAGCTGCGCAAATACATGAAAGCCTTTGCCGGTGCGGCTTACCAGAATCCGCTATCGATCTGTCCGCACCATCAAATGCTTTTGCCGCGTTTGATCAAAGGTTAAGGGCCGTTTTAACAGCTTGCGGCCACTTGAGCGATCCGCAAAAATTGCTTCCGGTGAGTCAATCGAGCAGCGTGGGCGCCTGAACCGGGCAGGCGCCTTACCGTAGTCGATGTTGAAAAATGGTATTA
>DDYQ01000097.1:0-3032 GCA_002348005.1 Desulfobacteraceae bacterium UBA2230
GCATCATCTTCCTGGACGAGATCGACAAGATCGTAGCCAAAGGGTCCAGTCATGGCCCCGATGTTTCACGCGAGGGCGTACAGCGCGATCTTCTGCCGATTGTCGAGGGCAGCACCGTGAACACCAAATACGGACCGGTACGCACCGATCACATCCTTTTTATCGCCTCGGGCGCCTTCCACGCCATCAAGCCCTCCGACCTGATACCCGAGCTGCAGGGCCGTTTCCCCATTCGTGTGGAACTGGAATCGCTGGGCCGCAAGGACTTCGTGCGCATCCTGACCGAACCGCGCAACGCACTGGTGTTGCAGTATATCGCCATGCTGCGCACCGAAGGCGTGGAACTGGCCTTCGAAGACGAAGCCATCGAACGCATTGCGGCCGTAGCCGAAGAGGTCAACCAGCGTACGGAAAACATCGGGGCCCGTCGCCTGCATACCCTGATGGAATGCCTGCTCGAAGATGTACTCTTCGATGCGCCGGAGGTAGCCGCATCGCGCCTCGTGGTGGACGCCGCTTACGTGGATCGCAAGCTCAAGGCCATCAAGGATGATGAAGATTTGAGCCGCTATATTTTGTAAAACTTAAAGTGTGAAGCTCAGGGATGATCGGTCAATCAAAAGGAGCTTTGAGCACTTAAAACTTTAATCTGTTTTGTTCATCGGATCTGAAAGGCAAGTAAACGATGACAATGCAATGCAGCACGAGCAGTGTGGCAGACATCCTCATCGAGGCCCTGCCGTATATCCGCAGCTTTTCGGGTATGACCATCGTGATCAAGTACGGCGGGCACGCCATGGTGGACGAGCAGCTCAAGGAGGATTTCGCACGCGATATTTCGCTGCTCAAGTTCATCGGCCTGCACCCGGTTGTGGTGCACGGCGGAGGGCCGCAGATCAATTCGGTGCTGGAGCAGATGGGCATCCGGCCTAAATTCGTGCGCGGCATGCGCCTGACCGACGGCCCCACAATGGACGTGGTCGAGATGGTGCTGGGGGGCAAGATCAATAAGTCGATCGTGGCCCAGATCAATCAGCACGGCGGCAGGGCCGTGGGCTTGTGCGGAAAAGACGGCGGCCTGATTCAGGCCTCCAAAATGCAGATCGTGTTTCAGGAAGAGATCGGAAAACCGCCCGAGATCATCGATCCCGGTATGGTAGGCCAGGTCACGCGCATCAACCCGGCCATCATTCATACGCTGACCCGCGAGGGCTTTATTCCTATCATCGCCCCGGTCGGCGTGGGTGAAAATGGCGAAACTTACAATATCAATGCCGACCTCGTTGCCGCCCACATCGCCGCAGCGCTCTCTGCCGGACGACTGGTACTGATGACCGACGTGGACGGCGTGCTCGACAGTGAGAAGCAGCTGATTTCCAGCATAGCGGCCGGTCAGATCCCCGGTATGATCGACAACAAACAGATCACCGGAGGCATGATCCCCAAGCTGGAATGCGCCGTTGAGGCGCTGAAGGCGGGCGTCCAGAAAGTCCCGATCATCAACGGCAAACGACGGCACGCCATTTTATTGGAGCTGTTCACCGATCAGGGTATCGGTACTGAAGTGATTCTTTGACCGACAAAAGCAGGCGGGAGAAAGCAATGCAAATCGATATCAAGCAAACGGCGGACCGGGTGATCGCTAACACGTATGCACGTTATCCGCTGGCGCTGGTCAGGGGGCGAAACTGCACCCTGGTGGACGATCAAGGCAAGACCTACACAGATTTTATCGCCGGCATCGCGGTCTGCAACCTGGGGCACGCCCATCCTGATCTTACTGCGGCCCTAGCCCGGCAGGCCGAGACACTCTGGCACGTATCCAACCTCTTCTATACCAGACCGCAGACCGAACTCGCCGCCAGGCTGGTGGAACACAGTTTCGCCGACCGGGTTTTTTTCGCCAACAGCGGTGCAGAGGCCAACGAGGCGGCCATCAAGCTGGCCCGCAAGTACTTCAAAGAAAAAGGCGCGCCCGACCGGTTCCGGGTGGTCTCCATGCATCAGTCTTTCCATGGCCGCACGATGGCGACCTTATCGGCCACCGGTCAGGAGAAGGTGCGCAAAGGTTTCGATCCGATCTTGGAAGGTTTCGATTTTGCACCTTTCAACGATTTTGACGCCCTGCAATCGGTCGTGGGGCCGCAGACCTGCGCAGTGCTGCTGGAGCCGATTCAGGGAGAAGGCGGCGTAATCTGCCCGACCGGTGATTACCTGCGCAACGTGCGCCGGCTATGCGATGACACGGGATGTCTGCTGATTTTCGACGAGGTGCAGACTGGGATGGGGCGTACCGGGAAACTTTTTGCGCACGAGCATTTCGGCGTGACCCCCGATATTATGACATTGGCAAAGGCGCTGGGCAACGGGCTGCCGATCGGCGCCATGCTGGCCACCGAGAAGGCGGCCGCAGCATTCAATCCGGGGGCGCATGCCACGACCTTCGGAGGAACGCCGATCGTCACCAGCGTGGCCCTCAAGGTACTCGAGCTGCTGACCGGGGGCGATCTGTTGAACCAGGTCGATCAGAAGGGTGTTTATCTGCGGGCCCGTATCGAAGCATTGCAGAACAAGTGCCGGTCGGTCAAAAATGTCCGCGGCTACGGGCTGCTGATAGGAGTCGAACTGGACCGGCCGGGTGCCGAAGTGGTACAGGCCTGCATGCAGAAAGGCTATCTGATCAACTGCGTACAGGATACGGTGCTGCGCCTGGCGCCACCCCTGGTCATCAGTCTGAGCGAAATCGACGGCTTTTGCAACGTTTTGGAAGAAATTCTGTGCGGCTGATCCGCATCCGGCAGCAGGCCGGTTTAGCGCAGGGAAGGAGAACTGACTGTGAGCACGAATGTAAAGAAAGTGGTGTTGGCCTATTCGGGGGGTTTGGATACATCGGTGATTCTCAAGTGGCTGATCGAAACCTATCGATGCGAGGTGGTGACCTTTTCGGCCGACCTGGGCCAGCCCGATGCCATGGATCACGTGGAGAAAAACGCGCTCAAGACCGGCGCGGTCAAGGCCTATGTGGAAGATCT
>DDYQ01000097.1:3062-6585 GCA_002348005.1 Desulfobacteraceae bacterium UBA2230
ATCGCCCGGCCGCTGATCGCCAAACGGCAGGTGGAGATCGCTCGGATGGAGGGCGCCGACGCCGTTTCGCACGGCGCCACGGGCAAGGGCAACGATCAGGTACGCTTTGAATTGAGCTACCTGGCCCTCGACCCGCACATCAAAATCATTGCCCCCTGGCGCGAGTGGGACCTCAATTCGCGCACGGCGCTGATGGATTTCGCCCATAAACACGGCATCTCCGTGCCCACCACGCATGCCAAACCTTACAGCACCGACGGCAACCTGCTGCACATCAGCTATGAAGGCGGCATTCTGGAAGATCCTTGGCAGGCTCCCCCCGAGGATCTGTTCCAGCTGAGTGTTTCGCCTGAAAAGGCTCCCGATCAGGCGGAAGTGATCGAACTGACCTTTGCGAGCGGCGACCCGGCCGCGCTGCAGGGCAAGGCGCTTTCGCCGGCCCTCATGCTGGCCGAACTGAACCGCCTGGGCGCCAAACACGGCATCGGCCGCGTGGACCTGGTGGAAAACCGTTTCGTGGGCATGAAATCGCGGGGTGTCTACGAGACCCCCGGCGGCACGATCCTGCGCCAGGCGCACATGGCGATGGAATCGATCACGCTGGACCGCGAAGTCCAGCACCTGCGCGACAGCCTGATCCCGCAGTATGCCCGCCTGATCTACAACGGGTTCTGGTTCGCTCCCGAACGCAGAATGCTGCAGTCGTTGGTCGACGAATCGCAGCAATATGTCTCGGGCACCGTGCGGCTCAAACTCTACAAAGGCAATTGCATTGTGCTGGGCCGTAAGTCCGAGCACTCGATTTACAGCATGGCACATGCCACCTTCGAGGATGATCAGGTCTATCGCCAGAAGGACGCCGAGGGCTTCATCCGGCTCAACGCCCTTCGCCTGCGTATCCGCAAGCTGATGCAGGCCAACTGATTCGATCCTTGGGTAACGCGTGACCGGGGTTGACTGTGACTTGGGTTGAAGGACATTAGAATCCACAACCCAAGCCGTCCTGCCACCGGGTGGAGATCGACATATGAGCGAAAAACTGTGGGACGGCCGCTTTGTCGAGCGAACCGATCGGAGCGTGGAAAGCTTCACGGCCTCTATTGAAACCGACCGACGGCTCTATGCCTACGACATCGAGGGCAGCATTGCCCATTGCCGTATGCTGGCGCACGTGGGCGTGATCACCTCGGAAGAAGCCACTCAGCTGGTGGAGGGGCTGGGACGGATCAAACGCGATCTGGACCACGGCGACTTTCAATTCGACGAGCGCCTGGAGGACATTCACATGCACATCGAGGCGCGCCTGCTGCAGGATGTGGGCAAGGTCGCCCAGAAACTGCACACGGCGCGAAGCCGCAACGATCAGGTGGCGCTGGATACCCGCATGTTCGTGCGCGCGGCGACGCAGTCCATGATCGCCCATCTGGGAGCACTGCGCAAGGTTCTGGTGGAGCTCGCCGAGGCCCATGAGGATACCATCATGCCCGGCTATACCCACCTGCAGCGTGCCCAGCCGGTCCTGCTGGCCCATCACTGGATGGCCTATTATGAAATGTTTACCCGCGATGCGGAGCGCTTCCGGGACAGCGAGAAGCGGACCAATGTCATGCCCTTGGGAGCCGCGGCTCTGGCGGGTACAACCTATCCGATTGACCGCAACTACACGGCCGAGCTGCTCGGCTTTGCGGCCGTGGCCGCAAACAGCATGGATGCTGTAGCGGATCGAGACTTTATCATCGAATTCCTGGCCGCCGCCAGCATCTGCATGGTGCACCTCAGCCGCCTCTCGGAAGAGATCATTCTCTGGTCATCAGCCGAATACCGCTTCATCGATTTACCCGATGCCTTTGCCACCGGCAGCAGCATCATGCCTCAGAAGAAGAACCCCGATGTGGCTGAATTGACGAGGGGCAAGGCCGGACGCGTTTTCGGTGATCTCATAGCGCTGTTGACGCTGATGAAATCGTTGCCCATGACCTACAATCGCGACATGCAGGAAGACAAAGCGCCCTTGTTCAACACGGTTGATATCCTGCAAAGCTGCCTGTCGATCTATACCAAAATGCTTCCTAAAATAAAGGTTAACTCAGCGGTGATGCGAGAGGCGGCTTCGAGCGGTTTTTTGAATGCAACCGATCTGGCCGACTACCTGGTGGCGCGGGGAATGCCCTTCCGTCAGGCGCACAGCGCCGCCGGCCAGGCCGTCGGCTATGCACTTGGACAGGGTAAGGAACTGCATGAACTAACGCTGCAGGAGCTGCAATCGATTTCCAAGCAGATTCAGGAAGATGTTTACCAGTATCTGACCCTTGAGTCCATGATCTCCCGGCGGTCCTCTTCCGGCGGGACCGCAGCGGGCAGTGTCAAAGCCGCTGTCAGCCAGGCCCGTTCGGTATTGGCCCAGGAGATCGTAACGGCAGGGAGCCGCCGGCAGTGAGCGGACTTCGCATCGCAGTCGGTATAGGGTGGTCGTTAGCCTTCGCCGCCGTCGTGCTGGCGGTCTCCTGCGGCAAAAAAGGACCGCCGGTGCCTCCCGATCAGCCGTTGCCGCCGCGGGTCGAAGCGCTTGCGGCCGATTTGCAGGACCAAAGCGTTACCTTACGCTGGGTACAATCGAAGGAGAGCGCTCCGGTGGCGGCCTACGGGATCTACCGCGCGGCCACCGCGCTCGAAGGCGCCGATTGCACCGATTGCCCATTGCTGTTTCAAAAGCAAGGTGAAGTGGAAGCGCCCGCCGGGCAAACCGCATTCCAGTTCAGTGAGGCGGTCAAACCCGGTTTTCGGTACACTTATAAGGTGAGGCCCTATTTTGAAGACGGCGCTCCGGGACCGTACTCCCATCCGGTTGCCGTGCAGGTGCTGCCCTGACCCCGAACCGTCAGGAGGAATCCGGTATGAACCGACTGCCATTTTATAAAATGAGCGGCGCCGGCAATGACTTCATCATTATCGACAATCGCCGCGGAATTGTAGAAATCGAAGATCTTTCGCGCTTTGCGGCCCGGATCTGCCGCCGCAAGATGTCGGTCGGAGCTGACGGCCTCTTCTTGATCGAAAAAAGCGAAAGGGCTGATTTCAAATGGCAGTTTTTCAATTCCGACGGCAGTGTCGCTGAGATGTGCGGCAACGGCGCCCGCTGTGCTGCGCGCTTCGCTTTCCTGACGGGCATCACCGGCCGGGAGTTGACCTTCGAAACCCTGGCCGGCATCATCGGTGCCAGCGTGGAAGGCGAACACGTCAGGATCCGGTTGACCGCGCCCCGCGATATGGCCTTGAACCGCATGCTCAACCTGCCTTCCGCCAGCATGACGTACAGCTTCATCAATACCGGGGTGCCGCACGTGGTCGTCGAGGTCGGCGAAGTGGAATCCGTGGACGTGGTCGCTTTGGGGCGGCAGATCCGCCGGCATTCCGATTTCGCACCCGCCGGCGCCAATGTCAATTTCGTCGCGCCGCTGGCAGAAGACGTCTTTGCCATCCGGACCTACGAACGCGGGGTTGAGGATGAAACCCTGGCCTGCGG
>DDYQ01000178.1 GCA_002348005.1 Desulfobacteraceae bacterium UBA2230
TGGTGGCCTGGGGCTGGAACGGCATGGAGAGCCACCAGATACGTCGGGCACCCATCGTGCTCAAGGGATTCAGCAAGGATCCGGACCGCAAACTGATCGTCATCGACCCGCGCGTCAGTGAAACCGCGGCCATTGCCGATATACACCTGGCTGTGCGGCCAGGAACCGATGCCTTGCTTGCCAAGGCCATGATCGCCCTTATCGTCCAGGAAAAGTGGGAAAACCGGGACTATATCCGCGACCATGTGGCGGGTTGGGAGACGATCCGGCCCTGGTTTGAAGAATTCGATGTCGATGCGGCCCTGAAGGTTTGCGAAGTGCCGTATGACCAGGTGCATCAAGTGTGTCGACTGATGACGACACAACGCTGGTGCGTACACCAGGACCTGGGCATCTATATGGGGCGACGTAGCACTCTCAATTCATACATGATCAATATCCTGGCTGCCGTTTGCGGTGTTTTTGCCAAACGAGGCGGCAATGTGATCCCGGGCATGCTGATGCCCCTGGGCCGTCACGCCGACGAACTCAACCCCAAGAACTGGCGCACAATGGTTACCGACATGCCACCGGTCGCGGCAGGTTCTTTCCCGCCGGCGGTTATGCCCGAAGAAATTCTCAGTGGCCATCCCGAGCGACTACGGGCGGTGCTGGTCAGCGCCTGCAACCCGCTGAGGGCCTATCCGGACACCTCGGCCTACGAAGAAGCCTTCGGCAAACTCGATTTGCTGGTGGTCAACGATATCGTCATGAGTGAAACAGCTCGCCTGGCCCACTACATGCTGCCATGCCGCACCTTTTATGAGTCTTGGGACGGCACCTTTTTTCCGGAGACCTTCCCGGAAGTCTATTTTCAGCTTCGGCGTCCCATCGTGCGCCCGCCGGGGAACTGCCTGGAGGCAGCCCAAATCTTCACCCGCCTGGCGGACCGGCTGGGACTGATTCCGCAAATACCTCAGGAGCTCTACGACGCAGCGAGCGGCGACCGATTGACGTTCAGCGCCCGGTTGACGGCCTGGGCGGCCAAGGAGCCGCGGGCATTTGCGGCAATGCCGTTCGTGCTGGCCAAAACACTGGGTGAACAGTGGGACAGCGCAGCCCGTGCGGCTTTATGGGGGATACTGATGACAGCGCCCAAGGCGTTCCGGGAGAACGCTGTTCGTGTCGGTTTCGAGAACACCCCTGACCAGGGAGACCGCATCTTCCAGGCGTTGCTGGATAACCCACAGGGCATGTGGGTGGGCCGCGTCGACCCGGCTGAGAATATGGCGGCTCTTAAGACCCCTTCGGGAAAGATAGAGGTCGTGATCCCTGAACTGGCCGACGAGGCCAAAGCCCTGGATGCCCAAGGCGAATCCGAGGACTTGCGCCTGCCGTCCGAGTTTCCACTGATTCTCCACGCCGGCCGCCACACTAGATTCAACATTAACACCCTGATGCGCAATCCGGGGTGGAACAAGGGCAAGCGCGCCTGCACGGTGGCCGTCCATGCCGATGATGCCGCCGATCTGGGGCTGAGCGACGGCCAGCAGGTTCGGGTGACCACCGCCGCAGGCAGCGAAGTGGGCGAACTTGAAGTGAGCGACCAGGNNGCACCCCGCTGCATCGCTTCGTACCCTGCCGGGTGGAAGCTGCGTAAAAGGAGAACAAACCATGACCAATCCAGTCTACATCGAACTGCTGAAGGTTATGAAAAAAAGAGGTGGCGACTTTGCCGGGATGGACATCCCGGAATTCTTCGCCATGGCAGAGGAGCTGTTCACACCTGCCGAAGCCGAGGTCAACAACGCCATGCCAAAAGGCCCGTTCAGTGCAGCGGACCTGGCCAAAAGCATGGGCCGTCCGGTGGAAGAGATCGAGCCGATCCTGGAGGCCATGGCCGACAAGGGGCTCTGCATGGCCGTCAACAAGAACGGAACCGTGTTCTACCAGAGCGCCCGTTTAATGCCCGGCATATTCGAGTTTCAATTCATGTCCGGGGGCACGTCCGAACGAGACAAGCGGATCGCCGCTGTCATCCACGCCTACAAGAAAGCCTGCAATCAGAACTCGGACATCAGTAAACCGGAATTTCCTACCAAACGAGTGATCACCGTGGACCGCGCCATCGCGGCAAACAACCAGGTCCATACTTACGATCAGGTACAGACCTACATCGACAAGCACGATCAAATCGCCTTGACTACTTGCTATTGCCGCCACGCCGCATCTCTATTAGGCGAAGACACTCACGGCATGCCCAACGATGTCTGTATGCAGTTCGGCATGGGAGCCCAGTTCGCGGTCGAGCGGCTCAACGCACGCAAGATCACCAAAGCGGAGGCGCGCGAGGTGATCGACCGCGCCGAAGATGCAGGCCTCATCCACATGAGCATGAACATGACCGACGATGTAGGGTTTATCTGCAATTGCGACCGCTGGCACTGCGTGGTCGTGACCCACGCCCTGGCCAAAAACAAACCGGGCCTGGCCTTAAACTCCGGCTTCGAGCCGCGCTTCGACGCCGAAACGTGCGTGGCATGCGAGACGTGCATCGAGCGCTGTCCGGCCGAGGCGTTGGAGATGGGGACTGAAGAGGTGCCGGTGGTGAATCTGGACCGCTGCTTTGGATGCGCCGTATGCGCCACAGGCTGTCCGTCAGAAGCCATCACCATGAATACCCGCACCGATATCCCTGTTCCGCCTGAAAACGCAAAGGCCATGAAAGAGGCGATAAAATCCAATGCAGCCGCCAATGCTACCATTTGATCAGCTCCTGGAGGCGTCCGCAGAGGCTCATGGGCACCTGTGCCCAGGACAGGTAGTGGGCGTGCGCATGGGCCTGCTTGGCTTCCGGCCCGTTGGCCTGGACAATCCCCGCAGTATCGAACAGGTATTTTTTCGGCTGGCCTTGACTTAAAACTTCTGCCCACCCAGGACTTTGAGGAACAGATCAGGTTTAAAAGAAGGTTTGCCACAACTATGCTCAGGGTCTATCAGTTTCCCATACCAACCATTGCCGCATATGCTGGGCATTCAATTGCCGGTGGAGTTATCCTTTCCTGTGCGTGCGACCGGTTAATGGTTGCCGACGGGCCTTACACCGTTCAAATGAATGAAGTCGCCAACAAGATGGCCATCCCGAGCTGGATTACCCTGATCTGCCGTTCATCTATTCCACATCGCTACTGGAAAGAGACCTTGCTCCATGCCACGGCCTATTCCCCTCGCGAAGCATTTGAGCGTGGAATCGTCGATGACTTGGTGGAAGAAGACGGCGGCATCATGGATGCTGCCCATGCTTATGCCGAGAAACTTTTTAAACTCTCCACGCCTGCATATGCAGCCACGAAAAAGTTTCTACGTCAGGAAGAATCAGCACACGTTATGGAGATTTTCGAGAAAGAACTCCTGGATTGGGTATTGAACTACTGACTTCTACAATAGTATTTTTCATAGCGATATTGATTATCGGCAGCACATTTTGGACATAATGATCCTACTGGTACTTCCCATATCCGCATTGCGAGGAAAATTTAATCCTTTTTATACGCTTGGTTTTCAGATGCCGAAGTAGCTGCGCAAACGCTCCTGTCTGAAGTGGTGTTCGATGCGTCTTTTCATTTGGTCGCGCAGGGCGCACGACTTGAACTGAATCACCTTGCGGCCATAGCGAATGTTTTTTTCAATGAGGTCCGGGCAGTTGCCGATATTCGAGCGCAGCTTGAGACTGTTGGTGGTCACTTTGCGCAGGAAGGTGATCTCTTTGCCAACGACCTGGTTGCGCTTGCTCTTGATGGCATCCAGAAAGTCCTGCCGCGTTCGGGCGCATTTCGCGTAGCTCACCGCTCGTCCCATATGGTTTAAGGCGTGCCCGTCACTGCCGCCCACCATGGCTTTGTCGAGATTGAATCCCAAAACCGTGCATTTGAGGTTCCAGCGATTCAGGTTGTTGGCATTGATCGATTCGACGCCGTCGCCCAGGG
>DDYQ01000150.1:0-6960 GCA_002348005.1 Desulfobacteraceae bacterium UBA2230
CCCAGTTCCAGCACGATCACCTGGTCCATTTCTACCATCTGCACGCCCTTGACTGGGTTGATATTGTCAGCGCACTCAAGGCCGATCCGCAGAAAACCGCGGCGCTGGCCGACAACGTTTCCAATGCCAGGGTGGGGGGCAGCGCCTATTATAAACAGGTCCAGACGCGTCTGGCCACCTTCGTGGAGAGCGGCCAGTTGGGTCCTTTCGCCAACGCCTACTGGGGCCATTCAGCCTACAAGCTGCCGCCCGAGGCCAACTTGATGGCCTGCGCCCATTATATCGAAGCCTTGCGCCTGCAGGCCCGTTCGGCGCGCATGCACGCCGTATTCGGCGGCAAGAACCCCCACCCACAGGCTCTGGTGGTGGGCGGCGTCACCTGTGCCGCCGATTTGACCGCCGACCGGATCGCCGAGTTTCTTTATCTCACCAAAGAAACCCAGGACTTCATCAAAAACGTTTATGTTCCCGATCTACTGGCCGTAGCCTCCTTTTACAAGGATTGGGGTGCCATCGGCGGCACGACCAATTTCCTTGCCTGGGGGGAGTTTCCACTCACGGAGAAAGAGCCGGAGAGCCTCTACATGCCACGCGGCGTGATCATGAAACGCGATTTGGCCAACGTGCGGATGGCCGAACAGACCAAAGTCACCGAGGATGTGACGCGCGCCTGGTACGAAAAAGGCGCTGCCAGGCATCCTTACGAAGGCGAAACCAGGCCGCTCAAGGAGGATCCCAAATACCAACCCGACAAAGGCCGGTATTCCTGGTTCAAGGCACCCCGCTACGAGGGCGAACCCTGTGAAGTGGGTCCGCTGGCGCGTGTGCTGGTGGCTTACGGAAAGGGTCACAAGGATATCAAGCCGATCGTCGATCATGTGCTCAGCACCTTGGGTGTTCCGGCCGCGGCGCTCTTCTCCACCCTGGGCCGCACTGCCGCTCGGGCGATTGAAACCGTCGCCATCGGTGATGCCATGGAAAGTTGGATCATGGAGCTGGTGGACAACATCAAGGCCGGCGACACCAAGACCTACGAACCTTACCAGATCCCGGATAAAGGCCAGGGAATGGGTCTCAACGACGTTCCGCGCGGCGCCCTGGGACACTGGATTGAAGTCGAAGACAAGAAGATCAAGAATTATCAGTATGTGGTACCTTCGACCTGGAATCTGGGCCCGCGCGATGGCAAGGGCAAGCTGGGGCCGGTGGAAGAGGCGCTGATCGGCACCCCGGTGGCCGATCCAAAGCAACCGCTGGAAATCCTGCGCACAGTGCACTCGTTCGACCCGTGCATCGCCTGCGGCGTGCACGTGATCGATCCGCACTCCAACCGGGTCTACAAGGTTAAGGCACTTTAAGCGGCGAATGGGGCCCCGGTCCGCCCGAGCGGACCGGGGCCTTTTATACTGGTGAGGTCCTGGATTCGCAGGTGGTCTCGACGCCGTTGAATTGAAGGATCGCATTTCATCTCCCGCCGCCCTGTGCTATGCTGTCTGCAAAATGAGCGCAAAACGTATCGTCATTTTAGGCATCGGCTGCACGCTTTATAGAGATCAAGGCTTTGGCGTGCACGTGGTGCAGGCCCTGGCGCGCCGTTTTGACATGCCGCAGAATGTCGAACTGATCGACGGCGGTTTGATCGGCGTGGGGTTGACGGGGATGGTCGCCGGTGCCGATCACCTCATCGCCGTGGATGCGATTCCGTTCAATGGGCGCCCCGGCGATATCTGCCGGCTGGAAGGCGGGCGGATCCTGGAACGTCTGGCGGCCAAGAATCAAATTCAACAGGTGGAATTTCTGGAGGCCCTGGCGCACTGCCAGGCGCTGGATCACCCCCCCCAGGCGGTCCTTCTGGGCGTCGAACCGGAAGACACCCGTTCGCTGGCCTGCGAACTGACGCCGGTGCTCGAACAAAGGCTCGATACAATGATCGCCTGCGTCCTGGCCGAGCTGGATCGTCTGGGCGCTTGTTATATGTTGAAAGGAACAGGTGAGGCATGTGCTTAGCCATTCCGGCCCGTGTCACCCGGATCGACAACGATATGGCCACCATCGACGTGGACGGCGTCCAACGGGAGGCCAGTCTCTTGCTGCTGCAGGATGCCGGAGTCGGCGACTTCGTCATCGTGCACGCAGGCTTCGCCATTCAAAAACTGGATGAAGCGGCAGCCCGGGAGACCCTGCGCCTTTTGCGTGAAGCGGCTGACCATTATGACGCCTACCTGCGCGGATCGACCAAATGACCTTTGAATCGCCGCCGCGCATCACCGTACTGGGGGTCGGCAACCTTCTGCTGAGCGATGAGGGTGTCGGCGTGCGGGTGGTGGAGTATCTGGATGCCCGCTACAGCTTCCCCGACCAGGTGCGGTTAGTGGATGGCGGCGTTTTGGGCATCGGACTGATGGGTTTGATCTCCGAAACCGACCACCTGATCGTCGTCGATGCGGTAATGAACCGCAATGTTCCGGGCACCCTCTACCGGTTGGAAGGCGCGCAGGTTCCGCATCGAATCCTGGCCAAGCAATCGATGCACCAGATGGATCTGCCGGAGGTGCTGGCCTTGTGCAAGGCCGTGGGCCATGAGCCGCAGACCATCGTGCTCGGAGTCGAACCGCAGGACATCCACACCCTGGCCACTGAGCTGACACCGCTGGTGGCGGGCAAAATTCCCGAGCTGGCCGCCTTGGTGACGGCTGAACTCGAGCGTCTGGGCGTGACCTGCACCCCCAAGGAGGCGAGCCAGCCGGGCATTTTCGGCCCTGCCCCGATGCCGTAACACTTCCTATGAATTCCCCAATCATCGCCAGACAGATCGACATCAACGGAATCGTCCAGGGGGTTGGATTCCGGCCGTTTGTCTATCAGCTCGCGCGACGCCACGGCCTGCGCGGCCAGGTCGCCAACACCGCCGCGGGGGTGGCCGTTCATCTGGAAGGTCCCGCCGAGGGAATCGGCAACTTTCTGGACGATCTGCCCCGCCAGAAACCGCCGCTGGCCCATATCGTCGAAATCCGCTCTACAGAGCGGACGGTGCAGGGTTTCGAAGGGTTCAGCATCGCCCCCAGTCGCGGCGCCGAGCAACGCGGCACCTTGATTGCCCCGGATGCGGCGGTCTGCGAAGATTGCCTGCGGGAACTCTTCGATCCCACCGACCGGCGATTTGAGTATCCCTTTATCAACTGCACGAACTGCGGTCCGCGTTATACGATCATTGAAGATATTCCCTACGACCGGCCCCGGACCTCCATGCGGCACTTTAGCATGTGCCCCGAGTGCCAGGCCGAGTATGACGATCCCGCCGACCGCCGCTTCCACGCCCAGCCCAACGCCTGCCCGGTATGCGGCCCGCAGGTGGCATTGTTTGACCATCGGCGCGCAACGGCAGGCGGCGCCGACCCCATTGCCGGCGCCGCCCGTTTGATCCGGGAAGGCCACATCGTGGCCGTCAAGGGCCTGGGCGGGTTTCACCTGGCCGTGGATGCCTGCAACGACGCGGCCGTCGCCCGTTTGCGCCGCCGCAAGCTTCGCGAAGAAAAGCCTCTGGCGGTGATGTCCGCCGACCTTGACACGATTGCCGGTTATGCGCGGCTGGCGGCGGAAGAGAGCGAACTGCTCACCGCGCGCCAACGTCCCATCGTGCTGCTGCCCAAACGGCTGCCCGAAAAACTGGCCTTTGAAGTGGCGCCCCGCAACCACTATTACGGCGTTATGCTGCCTTACACACCGCTGCACCATCTGCTCCTGGCGCACGGTTTTACGGCCCTGGTGATGACCAGCGCCAACCGCAGCGAAGAACCGATCGTCATCGACAATGACGACGCCTTCGAGCGCCTGGCGCAGATTGCCGATTACTTCCTGGTCCACGACCGGGATATCTACCTGCGCAGCGACGACAGCATTGTGCGCCATGTTGCCGGCCATACCCGCGTGGTACGCCGTTCGCGCGGATTCGTGCCGGTACCCGTCTTTCTTAAGTCCGAAGTGCCCGCCGTGCTGGCCTGCGGCGCCGAGTTGAAGAATACCGTATGCCTGACACGGGGGCGGCAGGCCTTCTTGAGTCAGCACATCGGCGACCTCGAAAATGAGGCCACCGAAGCCTTTTTCCGGCTGACCATCGACCATCTCAAACGCATTCTGGATATCAGCCCGGAGTGGGTCGCCTGTGATCGGCATCCCGATTACCTGAGTACGCAGTGGGCCAGGTCCCAGTCCGAAGCGACCGTCATCGAGGTTCAGCATCACCATGCGCATATCGCGGCGGCCATGGCCGAACATCAGCTGCAGGGGCCGGTGATCGGGCTGGCATTTGACGGCACCGGCCTGGGCGATGACGGCACGATCTGGGGCGGAGAGATTCTGGCTGCCGACATATCCGGCTTCCGTCGTCTGGCGGCCCTGGAAGCGGTGCCCATGCCCGGCGGCGCGGCGGCCGTCAAGGAGCCCTGGCGCATGGGGCTGGCCTATCTGCACACTGTTTTCGGAGATAACTTGTGGGAGCTTGACGTGCCGCTGCTGCGTGAGCTGGACCGCGACAGAGCCCGGATCGTCGTGCAGATGGTTGACCGGCGCATCAATGCGCCGCTGACCTCCAGCCTGGGACGCCTGTTCGACGGCGTGGCCGCCATTCTGGGACTGCGCGGGCAGGTGGCCTACGAAGGGCAAGCCGCCATCGAGCTGGAGATGATCGCGGACGGCCGGGATTGCGGGGCTTACCCGTTCGAGTGGGACGACGGTGCGTGCCGCAGCCTGCGCGTCGCACCGTTGCTCAAGGCGCTGGTCGCAGATATACACCATCGGGTGCCGGCCTTTATCGTCAGCCGCAGATTCCACGAAACCATCATCCGCATGTGCTCGGCCCTGTGCGCCACCCTTCGCAGCGAGACGCAGATGCGCCGCGTCGTGCTCAGCGGCGGCTGCTTTCAAAACGCCCTGCTGTCGGAGGGCCTGCACCATGCGCTGGCGGCGGACGGTTTCGAGGTCTTCGCCCACCGGCTGGTGCCCACCAACGACGGCGGACTGTCCCTGGGACAAGCCATGGTGGCCGCAGCCGCGGCAACCGGCATCAAGAGCGAGGTGTAGTTCAGCATGACCCTGACCCATTCCCAAGCCTACCACGATCCGCGCATCGCCCGCAGTCTGGTGGCCCGGATCGAGGCGCTCGCCCCGCAACCGGTGCGGCTTATGGAAGTGTGCGGCACCCACACCGTGGCCATATTCCGCCACGGCATCCGGTCCATGCTGCCCCGCTCGATTACGCTGCTTTCGGGTCCTGGCTGTCCGGTCTGCGTGACCGACCAGGCCGATATCGATGCCTTTGTGGACCTCACCCGGCGCCGCGATGTGATTGTGGCGACTTTCGGCGACCTGATGCGCGTGCCCGGAAGCGGATCGTCCCTGCTGGCCCGGAAAGCCGAAGGGGCTGACGTGCGCGTGGTTTACTCGCCCCTCGATGCAGTCGACCTGGCCCGCCGCACGCCGGAAAAGCAGATCGTTTTTCTGGGAGTGGGGTTTGAAACCACGGCGCCCGCCATTGCGGCGGCGATTGTCACCGCCCGGCAGGCCAGTTTGACTAATTTCAGCGTCTATTCAGCCCACAAGACCGTTCCGGCAGCCCTGAGCGCGCTTTGCAGCAGCGGGCAGGTGCGCATCGACGGATTCCTGCTGCCGGGTCATGTCTCCGTCATCATCGGCGTCGAAGCCTACCGGTCCTTCTTTGAGCAGCACCATGTACCCGCCGTGGTTGCCGGTTTCGAACCCAGCGATATCCTGCAGGCGGTGCTGATGCTCATGCACCAGATTTCAGAAGGCCGGCCCTTACTGGAAAATGCCTATGAGCGGGTCGTGAGCACCCGCGGCAACGCCAAAGCCCAGGCTTTGCTCGACCAGGTTTTTGAACCCTGCGATGCCCGCTGGCGCGGCATTGGCATCCTTCGAGGCAGCGGTCTGGCGGTGCGGGCCGAATGGGCGGAATTCGATGCCGGACAGCGTTTCGCCCTGGAAGTCACGCCCGTGCCCGAACCCAAAGGGTGCGCCTGCGGCCAGATCCTGACGGGCCATAAAATGCCGCCCGAATGCCCCCTGTTCCGCACGCGCTGCACCCCTTTGAATCCGGTGGGACCCTGCATGGTCTCAACCGAGGGGACATGCGCGGCATATTATCGATATGGAAATTGATCCAGCGCGCGGAGCGGAAGGTTAAACGAATTGATCCTGACAGGAGTTCCCATGGAAGCTGGCTTACGAATGGACGCTTTGGCTGATTCCGACCGTCAAACCGGAACGTATTCACGATGACCGCTAAAATACTTCTCGACCACGGCAGCGGCGGAAAAATCGCGCATCAGCTCACCACCGACCTGTTGTTGCCCCTGTTCGGCAACCCCATTCTATCGCCGCTCAACGACGGCGCCGTTTTCGATCTGGCCGGCGCCCGTCTGGCCTTTTCGACCGACACCTTCGTGGTCGATCCCATTTTTTTCCCCGGCGGCGATATCGGGGATCTGGCGGTCAACGGTACGGTCAACGATGTGGCCATGTGCGGTGCCGAGCCGCGCTACCTGAGCATGGGGCTCATCCTGGAGGAGGGACTTCCCATGGCCGACCTGAAGCGAATCCTGACCAGCATTCGCAGGGCTTTGGACCGGGCGGGAGTGCAGCTGGTGACCGGCGATACCAAGGTGGTGCCCAGGGGTGCGGCCGACAAGATTTTCATCAATACCTCGGGCATTGGGGTGATCCCGCCAGGGGTGACCATCGACGGACGGCGGGCGCGGCCGGGGGATCATATCATCCTTTCGGGTCCCATGGCCGAACACGGCGTCGCGGTCCTTACCCAGCGTGAAGGACTGCGCTTCGACAGCAGCGTGCAGAGCGATACCGCGCCGCTCAACGGCCTCGTGCGCCGGATGCTGGCCTGTACCAAGGATCTGCATGTGCTGCGCGATCCCACCCGCGGCGGCG
>DDYQ01000150.1:7037-15579 GCA_002348005.1 Desulfobacteraceae bacterium UBA2230
GGCAGGTGCTGGCGGCCATGCGCGACGATCCCTGCGGCCGAGAGGCCTGCCTGATCGGCGAGGTGGTCGCCGATCATCCCGGTCGCGTGGTGATGCGGACGCGCATCGGCGGGCGCCGTATTGTGGATATGCTGGCCGGGGATCAGCTGCCGCGCATCTGTTGAGGGCTCTGGCATCGTCTTTTTGACTTTACCAACCCGGCGGGATCGCGCTAAGTTAGGGGCGCTGTCCGATAACGGCGCTCACTCACCGCTGCGCGGCTGCCTCCGACGCGGCGCGCGGAATCAAAGGACTCGCCCGTGGCTCAATTGATTTTGACGCACAAAGAGAAAGTGGTCAGCAAGCATCCCGTCGCAATTGGCGTTGACTTGACCATCGGCCGGCAGGCCGGCAATGACATCGTAATCGACAACCTGGCCGTATCAGGCCGCCATGCCCTCCTTCGGCGGGAAAAAGAAGGGCTCCTGCTGATCGATGCCGGCAGCACCAACGGGACCTTTGTCAACAACGAGCGCGTCACCACCTGCCGGTTGGCGCATCAGGATCTGATCAGCATCGGCAACCACGCCTTGATCGTCGATTTGTACGGAACGCTCTCTCTGGAAGCGACCATGCAGATGCTCCGATCGGGCGCCCTGGGAGCCAGGGAGACCGATCAGACGATCATGTTCGGCACCATATCCGATCCAGCGGCGCCGCCCGCCTTCGACCGCCTCGCGTTTATGGAGGGCGGACAGGGGGAATACGAGCTCTTCAAAAACACCGTCACCATCGGCAAGCATGAGGAGGCCGATATCGTCATTCGTGGATTCTGGTCTTTTTTGGCGGGCGCACCGGCCGCCACCATCGAACGCCAGGGCGGCAATTACTTCCTGAATTATAGCGGCGGCATGCGTAAACCCACGGTGAACGACTTTCCAATGGAAGGCTCCACCAAGCTCAATCACCACGATGTCATCAGTATCGCCGGGCTGAAGATGCGGCTGGTGCTGCACCAGCACCCCTGACAGCATGCAATCCGCGCGAACTGCCATCCATACGACCGAAACCACCGGAACGCGTCCGCGCCGCGCGGTGTGCTTTTGTCTGCTGCTGCTGTGCGCGGCCGCAATCGCCGGCTGCAGCCGGACGACCGAGCAACTGATTAGCGGCCGGACGATGGGCACCACTTATCACATCAAGCTGATCGGCCGATCCGCGGAGATGGAGCCCCTCAAGACACTGATCGACGAGCGACTGCGCCAGATCAATCAAAGCATGTCGACCTATCTCGCCGACAGCGAAATCAGCCGCTTCAATGCCATGACCCAGGTCGATGCGCCGTTTGCGGTTTCGGCCGATTTCTTGCGCGTCATGTTGACGGCTCGCGAAATACACCAGCTGTCCCGGGGAGCCTGGGACGGCACCGTCAACCCTCTTGTGACCTTGTGGGGCTTCGGAACCGCCTCCCCCCGGAACACGATTCCCGCGCCCGCGGAAATCGAAACAGCGCGTGCCACGGTGGGCTTCGATCACATCGTGGTGGATGTCAATGGGTACCTGATCAAAAAACATCCGCATATTACGCTCGATCTGGCGTCCATTGCCAAGGGGTATGCCGTGGATCAGATCGCCATTCTGCTGCGCGGCCTGAACTATCGGGATCTGCTGGTGGAAATCGGCGGAGAAGTTTACGCCGCCGGCCTGCGGCCGGACAAAACCCCGTGGCGCGTGGGCATCAATCAACCCGCGGCGGACGCACGGCCGGACGCTGTTTACAGAGTGGCCCGGCTGAACAATCTGGCCATGGCCACCAGCGGCGACTACCGTAATTTTTTCGAATTGAATGGACGCGTTTATGCGCATATCATCGATCCGCGTACCGGATTTCCAGTGCAGAACGGCGTTGTCAGCGTCTCGGTCATCGCCGATAACTGCGGACTCGCCGACGGCCTGGCCACCGCGCTCGTCGTGATGGGACCGGAGCAGGGCATCGCATTGCTGAACCGGTTGGATGGTGTCGAGGGGCTGGTCATCGTAAAAAGATCCGATGGCGGCCTGGAAGAGTTCTGGTCCGCCGGAGCCCGCGCCGTCATTCAGTAAAGTCAAATCCGGGGGCATCGCATTGGATTGCAGCGGCGGGATTTGGCGTTGACATTGTCCGTCCGGTTTACTACAACGACGGTACCTTGACTCTCAATGAAATAAGATAGTTATAAACCTCACCAAACGGCCGCTCAGGAAGCGTCCGCAACAGACAATGGAAGGAGCAAAGCTTGGAGATTCTGGTTTTACTCAAACAGGTTCCGGCCACCGAATCCATGATCGCCATTGCCGATGACGGTCGTTCCATCAAATCCGACGGGCTCAAATACGTGATGAATCCGTATGACGAATTGGCGGTGGAAGAGGCGCTCAAGATAAAGGAAGCCCAGGGCGGCAATGTCACCATCCTTTCTGTGGGAGGGGCCAAATTTGCCGAAGCCATTCGCACGGCGCTGGCGATGGGCGCCGACAAAGGCGTGCTGGTCGATCCCGGCGACCTGAAACATGACGGTCTGTCGACCGCCAAGATACTGGCCGCCGCAATCAAGACGCTGCCCTATGAGCTGATCCTTGCCGGGCATCGTGCCGTCGATGACGATAACTTCCAGGTCGGGCCGGCAGTGGCCGAACTGTTGGACATCCCCAACATTTCCATGGCCGTTCAGGCCAGGCTGGAAGGCGGACAGATCAGTTGTCAATGCACAGTAGAGGGCGGCACCAAGGAGGTCCAGGCGCCATTGCCGGTGCTGGTCACCACCCAACGGGGTCTCAACCAGCCGCGGTATGCCAGCCTGCCGGGCATCATGAAGGCGAAGAAAAAGCCTCTGGAAACCAAAACACTGGCCGATATCGGCTTGAACGCCGCCGATTTGCAGCCGCTGACCCGGATCAAGGCCCTCACCCCCCCGCCCGAGCGCAAAGGCGGGCGCATCATCGCGGGCGATACGGTGCAGGCCAAAGTGGACGAACTGGTCCGTTTGCTGCACGAAGAAGCCAAGGTGTTGTAGTCTGGAGCGGTCCGGTTATCCACCGGCCTCACGATTTCTAAAAGTGCTCGGATCCGGCGGCTGCAGTCCGCGAGGGTCCGAACCTGTCCGATAAAGGAGCAGCCCATGTCCCAAACGGTTCTAGTCATTGCGGAGCAGAATGAAGGCCGGTTCCGCAAAGTCACTTATGAGGCCTTGAGCGCCGGGCGAAAGATCGCCGAAAGCACCGGCGGACCACTCTGTGCGCTGGTGTTGGGGAACGGCATAGAAACGGTCGCTGCCGAACTGGCCCAGTATGGCGCTGTCCGGACGCTGGTGGCCGACGATGCGGCGCTGGCCGATTACGCCACCGAGACCTACACCCAGGTGGTCGCCGATTTAACCGGTTCACTCAAACCGTCCGTGATCGTGTTGGGGGCCACCAGCCAGGGTAAAGACCTCGCCGCCCGGCTTTCTGCGCGCCTGAACGCCGCTCTGGCAACTGACTGCATCGCGCTGGAGTATCAGAACCAGCAGGTGGTCGCCCGCCGGGCCATGTACGGCGGCAAGGTTCTGGCCGATGTGGTCCTCACCGGAGAGCCGGTGATTGCGGCCGTGCGGCCCAATACGATGGCTGCCAGCCTCAAGCCGGCCGCCGGTGGTTTAGAAAAAATAGCCGTCAGCGTTGCGGCGCCAAAAGCCCGTGTGGTCGGCAAGCAACTCGACAGCGGCAAGGTGGAGCTGACCGAAGCCGATGTCATCGTTTCCGGCGGCCGCGGGATGGGCGGCGCCGATTACTCGGTCATCGAAGCACTGGCCGGAGTCTTGGGCGGCGCCGTGGGCGCCTCGCGCTCGGCCGTGGATGAGGGGTGGCGTTCGGCCGCCGACCAGGTGGGCCAGACCGGCAAGNNCTGTATATTGCCTGTGGTATTTCGGGGGCCATTCAGCACCTGGCCGGGATGTCTTCTTCCAAGGTGATCGTTGCCATCAACAAGGACCCCGAAGCGCCGATTTTCAGCAAGGCGGATTACGGTATCGTGGCCAACCTGTTCGAGGCGCTGCCGCTGATGACAGAAGCTATCAAAAAGGTTAAGGGTTAATGAAACTTGCAGGTTGAAGGGTTTAACAGGTCAGCCCGTCAACTGCAGAACAGCAGATTAATCCAAGCAGGTGCGCCAGAGACCGCCTCGTCCGAGGCGGTCTTTTGGCCTTAAGGCGTCAGGGTTCGGAACAGCGTAATGGATGTGTATCTGGAAAGCTTGGGCTGTGCGCGCAATCAAGTCGACAGCGAGACGATGGCCGGCCGTCTGAAAGCGGCCGGCTGGCGGGTCATCGACGATCCGGCGGCGGCCGACGTCATCGTGGTCAACACCTGCAGTTTCATCGAATCGGCGGCTGACGAATCGATCGATACGATCCTGGCTCTGGCCCGGAACAAGCAGACCGGTCGCTGCCGGCGGCTTGTCGTGGCCGGCTGCCTGCCCCAGCGTTATGGTAGTGAAACCGCCAGGGCCCTGCCCGAGGTGGACGTCTTCCTGGGGACCGGCGCTTTCGATCAGATCGCCGCCGCGGTGGCGGGCGGGCTGCAGCCGGGCGCCTGTCTGCTGCCCGATCCGGAAGGCATCGACCTCCTTCAACCGGCCGGGCGCTCGTCGAGTGCGCCGCACGCGGCCTACCTCAAAATCGCCGAAGGGTGCGATCGGCACTGCACCTATTGCATTATTCCGCAATTGCGCGGCCGCCACCGCAGCCGGCCGCTGAAAGCGATCCTTGCGGAAGCGCGGCAGCTGATTGCCGGCGGCGTCCGCGAATTGACTCTGGTGGCCCAGGAAAGCACGGCCTACGGTCGCGACCTTTCCCCGCCCGCCACGTTGGCCGAGTTGCTGGCCGCTCTGGCGGCGCTCGATTCCACAGCGTGGATCCGGTTTCTGTACGGCCATCCGGCCAGCCTGACGCCCGACGTCTGGCAGACGATCGCCGCCCACCCCAATCTATGCCCGTATTTTGATATCCCCATCCAACATACCGCGACACCGGTCCTGCGCCGCATGGGGCGGCACTATACGGCGGACGACCTTCTGCGGATTTTCGATGCCATTCGTACGGCCGTACCTGCCGCGGCGCTGCGAACCACGCTGCTGGTGGGCTTTCCCGGAGAAACGGACGACGATTTCGAGCAGCTGCTCGCTTTTGTGAATCGCGTGCAGTTCGATCATCTGGGGGTTTTCGCTTATTCGGATGCCGAAGATCTGCCGGCCCACCGCCTCTCCGGCCAGGTCGATTCCAAGACGGCCCGTCGACGGTTGAACAAGCTGATGAACCGCCAGAAGGCGATCTCGCGACGCAATCTTTCACGTTACCTGGGCCGGCGCTGCACCGTGTTGGTGGACAATCAGCTCGAACCCGGCCTGTATGCGGCCCGATCCATGCGTCAGGCGCCTGAGGTGGACGGTATGACACTGGTGCGGAGCTCCGCAATCCTTTTGCCTGGAAGCGTGATCGACGTGAACATTGTGGACAGCCTGGATTACGACCTGATCGGAGAACCGGGATGACCGAGCTCAAGAAGAGGATCCTGACGGCCGTTGGCGAGGATTTGAAGGCAGTGGAAAGCGCCATCGAGGCGAACCTCAGCCCCCATCTTGAGCTGGTGGGCCGGGTCGCGGGGCATATCCTTTTTGCAGGCGGAAAACGGCTGCGACCGCTGCTGATGATCCTGGCGGCGCGCCTGTGCCGCCACTCCGGCGATGGTATGGCGCGTTATGCCGCCATATTCGAGTACCTGCATGCGGCCACCCTCCTGCATGACGACGTTGTGGACGGCGGTCGGCTGCGCCGCGGCCGCGCCGCCGCCCATGAGGTTTGGGACGCACCCACGGCCGTGTTGACCGGAGATTTTCTTCTGGCCCGCGCGCTCTCCCTGGCCGCTCGGACCCATATGCCGGCCGTGATCGAGACCATTGCGACCATTACGGAATTCATGTCCCAGGGTGAAATACGGCAGCTGTTCCATAAAGGCGATCTCGAGGTGAGCGAGGCGCTTTACCTGGACGTGATCCGCTGCAAAACGGCGGTGCTTTTTGAAGGCGCCTGCCGTGTGGGCGCGCTGCTGGCCGGCGCCTCCGACGCCCGGGTGAAGGCCCTGGGTGATTTCGGGCATCATCTGGGCATGGCCTTTCAGATGGCGGACGATCTGCTGGACTATATCCAGGAATCCGCCGTGTTGGGCAAAAAGGCCGGCGCCGATCTGCGCGAGGGCAAGTTGACCCTGCCGGTGATCTATTCACTAAAAGCCGTCGGCCATGAGGATCGCCGATGGATCGCACAGCTTGTTCAGACCCCCGATTTCGATGACCAGGATTTTGCGAAGCTGATTCAATTGCTGGAAACGCATGGCGGAATCGATTATACCCGCCAGTGCGCCCGAACGCACATCGCCGCAGCCCAGCAGCATTTGAACGATTTCCCGGCGTGCGCCGAGCGCGATACGCTGCGCGACATCGCCGACTATGCGCTTGCCCGTGGCCATTGATCCCGGGTCACGGTCCTTCAGCCTGCAGGGGGTGGGATCAGCCTGTGCCGCGAGGAGGGTTCACATGCAGAACAAGTCTTTGGGCCACCTGTTTTTCTGTCTGATCATGCTGTTGGGGGTCGTCAGCCCGCCATCCACCGCCCATGCCCAGGCCTTGCCGGATACCCGGACACTGCAGGCCATCGGCACCAGCCGCATACGCGGCCAGGACATGCAAGCCACGCGCGATGAAGCGGTCAACGCCGGATTGGTCAATGCCGTCGGGCAGGTGTTGATCGACATCATTCCCAAAGAGGTGGTGGGCGGCCGGTTCGCGTTGCTCACCCAGGTCGTTCTGGCGCACACGGACCGCTATGTGCGCAACTACCGCGTACTCACCGAAGCCACCCAAGCCCAGACTTACCATGTACTGCTCGAGGCTTCGGTGTCGATCCCGCAGCTCAAGGCGGCACTCAACCAGGCCGGGCTCTCTCTCGAAAAATCGAGTCGACCGAGCCTCCTCTGGTGTATCGCCGAAAAGCGCATCACAGAGCCTACTGAACGGTACTGGTGGGGCGGGCTTTCCCTTCCCGACGAAATTTTGGTGATAGAGATTCTGGCCCGGCAGGCCGCGCTGCAGGGCTACCGGTCCGTAGCGCCGCAACAGGACAGGGTGAGCACGGGATATGCCGCCGATTTGACGGTTCCGGAGGCCGTTGCCCTTGCGGAGCAAATGAAGGCGGACATCGTGATCGTGGGCCGGGCCGCGGCCGAGACGGCCCCCAATACCATGGTCGGAAACCTGCAGGCCTACCGGGGAAAAGTCGATATTGCGGCCTACCGCGTGGATACCGGCGAGCGCATTGCGCATGTCGGACAGGTCGCCCTTGCCGGCGGCGGTGATGCCGAAACCGGCGGCCGCGAGGCGCTTGTGAAGGTCGCCGCTGCGACAGCGGATGTCCTTTTTCAGCAATTGCGAAATGCCCGGATGGGTCTTGCCGGCCGGGGGCGTGTGGAACTGGCGGTCGAGGGAACCCGCGGCAACGTCGCCGATCTTGTCCGCTTCCGCAATGTTCTGGCTGCGTTGCCCGGCGTTGAAAACGTGCAGCTCAAGGAAATGATGCGCGACCAGACGCTGATCAGCCTGGACTATCAAGGCGATGCCCGAGCACTGTCGGATGCCCTGATGTTGCAAAACTACGAAACTTTCGGCATTAGCATTCTGGAGGTCGGCCCGGGCAGTATTCGGCTGCAGCTTCAGCGCTAAACGACAAGCAAGACGGGTACGGCCGCGCGAATCCGGCGGGTTGGTTTAATCAATCGCAATGACAGGAGACCGTGGTGAGTCGTTTTCATTCCACCATCAGCATTCCCAATATTCTGACGCTGGTGCGAATTCTGCTCACCCCGCTGTTTGTAATTTTACTATTGAGCGATTCGTTCAGCACGGCGCTCCTCGTTTTTTTCATTGCAGGGGTCACGGACGGGCTGGACGGCCTGATCGCCCGCTGGCTTAATCAGCGGACCGCCCTGGGGGCCTATCTCGATCCCATGGCGGATAAACTGCTGCTGGTATCGGCCTACATCTGCCTGCCCGTAATGGACGCGATACCGGACTGGCTGGCCGTCATCGTCATTTCGCGCGACGTCATCATCCTGTTGGGAATCGCCATCTTTACATTGACCGAAAAGAAGTACGAGGTGCGCCCCACCTTCGTCAGCAAGTGCACCACGACCCTGCAGATTATTACGGTCATTGTGGTGCTGCTCGATCCGGGGCGCTTCAGGGCGGATTTTATGCTGCCCATTCTCTATTGGGGTACGGCGGCGTTGACCATCCTTTCAGGACTGCACTACATCTATTTCGGAATGCGCATTTTGCAGGAAAACAATCATCAGGGCGTCGATCCCACTCGCAAACAGCGGTGAATGCAATGCCGGCTTGATCCGTTTGCCGCAGCGGCTGCATTGGGGCTTGACAGCGGGTCTGCGCCGATGTTAACAACAGCGAAAATTTTTTAGGCACGTAGCTCAGGGGGAG
>DDYQ01000240.1:0-243 GCA_002348005.1 Desulfobacteraceae bacterium UBA2230
GCCCGGCTCTCCGCTCTCGGGCCGCCGCGGCGGCACGCACAACAGCGTCACCCGCATCATGGTCAAACCCACGCACATGATCGGCGGGTACGCCCACCTGAGTTACGGCTTTAACTACTACGGTCCCGTGGGCTCCCAGCGCGACGAAGTCATCACCGTGCGCAGGGCCGGAGAGGTGCAGTGGTATGAAGATTAAAGCGCAGTATGCGATGGTGCTCAATCTGGACAAGTGCATCGGTTGCC
>DDYQ01000240.1:387-35461 GCA_002348005.1 Desulfobacteraceae bacterium UBA2230
GCGCCTGCGCGCCGGCGGCCGCCTGCACAAAGCAATCAATATCTTCCACAATCCGCATTTGCCGATCATCGACGAGTACTACGAACCGTGGACCTATGACTACGAAAAACTGGTCAGCGCCCCCGAACGCAAGCACCAGCCGTCGATCCGGCCCCGCTCGTTGCTCACCGGGGACTATATGCGGATCCGATGGGGCCCCAACTGGGAAGACGATCTGGCCGGTATCGGCGAAACCGCAGGCGGAGATGTGAACTTCGCCGGACTGGACTACCGGGTCTATCTGCACTTCCGCAATGTATTTCTCTTCTATCTGCCGCGATTGTGCGAGCACTGCCTCAATCCGGCNNACAAACGCGAAGAGGACGGCATCGTACTGGTGGACCAGGAACGCTGCCGAGGCTGGCGTTACTGCGTTTCCGGTTGTCCCTATAAGAAGGTGTACTTTAATTGGAAAAGCGGCCGCGCCGAAAAATGCGTCTTCTGTTATCCGCGTGTCGAAGCGGGGCTGGCGCCGCTGTGCGCGCATTCCTGCGTGGGCCGAATCCGCTATGTGGGCCTGGTGTTGTATAACGCCGAGGGCATTTACGAGGCCGCCTCGGCCGGCACGGATTCCGAGGTCTATCCGGCCCAGTTGGCCATGCTGCTCGACCCGCTCGACGCGCAAATCCAGAGCACGGCCAGAGCCCAGGGCATCGAACCCTCCACTCTGGCGGCCGCGGCGCGTTCACCGATCTATCCCCTGGCCAAAACCTGGAAGCTGGCCCTGCCGCTGCATCCTGAATTCCGCACGCTGCCCATGGTCTNNTGGCCAACCTGCTGACCGCCGGCGATGCCCGGCCGGTGCGCCTGGCCCTCAAACGCCTCGCCGCGCTTCGGCAGTATATGCGCGCGCGACGCGTTCCGGGGACGGAACCCGAACGTGATATCGCTGCTGGAGTAGGGCTCTCCGAAAACGATCTGCAGAAAATGTACCGTCTGCTGGCCCTGGCCCCGCTGGAAGAACGCTTCGTGCTGCCGACGGCGGAATTGAAAACTGCCGACCCTTACGGTGCCCAGGGCCGCAGCGGATTTGCGGANNATTTGCGGGGTGAACAGCATGCGGCCGATGACCTGCAAGTTATTATCCGTGTTACTGCACTACCCGGACGAACCGCTGCTGGCTCACCTCGGCGCGATCCGCGCTTCCGCCGCCGGGCCGCCGGAAGATCAATGGCAATCGGCCATAGAGGCGTTTACGCGTTATCTCGACGGAAAGCCCCTCATTGAGCTACAGATCGACTATACCGCCCTTTTCGACATCAACACGGCAACCCCGTTGAATCTTGTCAACCATCTGGAACTTGACCCGCATGCGCGCGCCGATCTGCTGAGCCGTCTTCAGGCCGTTTACCAGGCGGCCGGACTGCAGTGCGTCAACGGCGAGCTGCCGGATTATCTGCCTCTGCTGCTCGAGTATCTCTGGCTGCACCCCGAAGGCTGGGAACAGGCGCCTCTGCGTGAGACGCTCGCGGCGGTGCCGCCGCTGCTCGACCGCCTGCAAACCGCACACCCCGCCTATGCCGCTCTTCTGCAACCGATGGAGGGCGCACTGCAACGCTGCCGCATCGCCCCACCCCAGGAGGCACCTGATGACCATCTTTGAAATCGTTGCCTATGCTGCGTTTCCGTATATCTGCCTGACCCTGTTCGTGGCCGGTCACGCCTACCGTTACCTGACCGATCGTTACGGCTGGAATGCGCGCTCGAGTGAATTCCTGGAAAAAAAGACACTGCGCAGCGGTTCGGTGCTGTTTCACTGGGGCATTGTGCTGACGCTGATCGGACATGCCGGCGGGCTGCTGATCCCGCAACGCGTATTCGACCTGGTGAGCATCGACGGCGATCTGCACATGGCCATCGCGCTGTGGAGCGGTCTGGTGGTCGGTGCGCTGGCCATCGTCGGCACCGTGCTGCTCATCTACCGGCGTCTTGCTGTACGCCGCGTGGCCGTCAACAGCCCGCCCAACGACCTGGTGGTGCTGGCGGGGCTCTTCCTGGTGATCGGACTGGGGTTTTATAATGTCCTGTTCGGCCACTACAACGTTCTCTACACCCTGGCCCCCTGGATCCGCGGCATCGTGCTGCTGTCGCCTCGTCCGGAATTGATGCGCGATGTCCCGCTGCTGTATAAAGCGCACACCCTCGGCGCTTTCGCGCTGCTGGCCTATTCGCCGTTCAGCAGGCTGGTGCACATCTGGAGCGTCCCGCTGACCTATCTGACCCGGCCATGGATCGTGCTGCGGCGCAAAACGGCGCTGGGCTGATCGCTCACATCGGCGCAAAAAAAAGGAGGGCCGATGACCCAACAGCCCGTCTGCCAAGCCAAAAGCACCCGCGCAATGGCCCTTTTCTGGACCACACTGGCATTTTTCGGCGGTTTTGCGAGCGTCGCCGCTTTTGGTCCGGTAATGAGCAAATTCCGGGTCAGCATGAATATGGGGCCTTTTTTGGCGGGTGTGCTGATTGCCAGTCCGGCATTGACCGGATCGCTGCTGCGGGTCCCTCTCGGCGCCCTGGTCGACCGCATGGGCGGTAAAAAGCCGATCCTGATGCTGCTTTCCCTCGCGGCCGCCGGTGTGGCAGGCATCACGGTACTGTTCCGGTTTTTCCCGCAACCAGGGCCGCAGCACTATCCCTATTTTGTCCTGTCCGGCATCCTGTGCGGCTGCGGCATAGCAGTTTTTTCAGTGGGTGTTCCCACGGTGTCGTACTGGTATCCGCAGCGCAGTCAGGGTTCGGCGCTGGCCCTGTACGGCGGACTGGGCAACCTTGCACCCGGAATTTTTGCGCTGCTGCTGCCTTTCCTGGTGATGACCCTGGGGTTCACCGCCTCCTATATGCTGTGGCTGGGGCTGTTGCTGTTGCTGATCGGGTTGATCGCGGCGTTCATGCACGACGCGCCGTACTTTCAGTACCGCCAACTGGGCATCGAGATCGATCCCCAGGCATTGCTGCACGCCTGCGGCGAGGAACTGCTGCCGTCGGGCCGGGCCATGCAATCAATCCGCAAGGCGGGCGGCGATTGGCGCACCTGGATTTTGACCTATTTCTATTTCGTCAGTTTCGGCGGGTTCATCGCCCTGACGGTCTGGTTGCCGACCTACTGGGTCGAATACTTCGGCGTCAGCCTGGTGAGAGCCGGCGCACTGACGGCCCTCTACTCGCTCGCCGCCAGCCTGCTGCGCGTCGCCGGGGGGTATGTCGCCGACCGCCTGGGCGGCGAGAAGGTGACCATTTCGGCCCTGTCGGTGATCTGCCTTGGAGCGCTGCTGATGGTCGCGGTCGGGCAATCCTTCGTTCTTGCCTTTTCCGGTCAAATGCTCCTGGCGCTGGGGATGGGTTTTGCCAATGCGGCCGTTTTCAAACTGGTGCCCAAATACAGTCCTTCGGCGGTGGGCGGCGCTGCCGGCATCGTGGGTGGCTTGGGTGCATTCGGCGGGTTCGTCATTCCGCCGTTCATGGGCCTTTTTATTCAACTCGGCGGCGTGGCCGGCTACAGCCGCGGATTCTGGGTCTTCGTAATCCTGGCCGCGGCAGGGCTGCCGCTTTTTCTGTTAATGAGCCTGCAGGCAGCACCGGTCAAGGCACCCGGCGCGAAACAATCCTGAGCGGACTAACGACCGGTCGCGTGCAGTTGCAGGTGGCCCAGTTCGGGAAAAATCAGGCGTTCACAGGCGAGTTGGCACGCCTTGAGGCTTCCGGGCAGGCAGAAGACCGCCGTTCGGCCGATCAGGCCGGCAGTGGCGCGCGAAATCAGGGCCGAGGGGCCGATCTGCTGGAAGCTCAGTTGCGCGAAAAGGGGACCGAAGGCGGTCAGTTCTTTGCAAAAGAGCGGCCTGAGGGCCTCGATAGTGACATCGCCGGCCGTAATGCCGGTACCGCCGGTGACGATGACGGCATCGGGGGCCAGATCGGTCAATACGGCGTTCAGAGCGCCGCGCACGGCGTCCACGGCATCGGTTACCACGCGGTGATCGACCACCGTGTGGCCGCGCTGGCGGGCTTGGTCGGCGATCCACTGTCCACTGACATCGTCGGCCAGGCTGCGCGTAGTGGAAACACTCAGCACCGCCACCTGCACGAAAAGGGGGGCCTTCAGGTGATGTTCCGGGTGACCCATGGCGGTTACTCCAGAACGACGCGGTCTTCGCCGTCGCTCTCTTTGAGCATCACGTTGATCATCTGGGTGCGCCGGGTGTCGACGGTGTGGCCGGTGTAGTTGCTCTGAATGGGCAATTCGCGATGGCCGCGGTCGACCAGCACGGCCAGTTCGATGCGGGCCGGCCGGCCGAAATCCATGATGGCATCCAGTGCGGCGCGGATGGTGCGGCCGGTGAAAAGCACATCGTCCACCAGCACGATCTGCTTGCCTTCCACTGAAAAAGGGATGTCGGTGGTCTTGACCACCGGCTGGGCGGTCAATTGGGTCCAGTCATCCCGGTAGAGGGTGATGTCGATTTCGCCCGTGGGCACCTCCACGCCTTCAAAAGTCTTGATATGCTGGCGCAGCCGGCGCGCCAGGAAGACCCCGCGGGTATGAATCCCGATCAATGACAAGTTGCGGGTTTCCTTGTGGACCTCCAGGATTTCGCAAACCATCCGCTTGAGTATGCGGTCGATCTCGACGGCATCCAACAACTGCTGCTGTGTGTTGCCCATGGCGCCACCCCGTTCCCGAATAAAATGAAATAAAACTATCCTTTATACCAGGCGCTCAACCCCTGGCAAGCACTTATCGCACGCAGCGGACCCGGCTCAAACGATACCCGGGCAGGTACTTTTCATCTCCGGTTTTCTTTAGTAGGTGAATTGGAGGTCTGCAAACGAAATAGGGCATGATGATCGCGGCGTTTGACGTGCACTATCTGGAGGACGGAAGGGCCTTGGCGGCAGCCGTGCTTTTCCACCGATATACCGACGTTGAGCCGGCTCTGGAAGGGATCGGGACGACCAACGTGGTTTCTCAGTACATCCCCGGGCAGTTATACAGGCGCGAACTTCCCGGCATCCTGAACCTGATCACACAGTTCCGCGAACTGCCCGGCGAGATGCTCATCGACGGCTATGTCATGCTCGGTTCGCAGCCAGGACTCGGGCATCACCTTTTCGAGTTCTTTCACGGCAGGATTCCCGTCATCGGCGTGGCCAAATCAAAGTTTCGCCATGCGCCGGGATGCGAAGTTTTCAGAGGGGCAAGTAAAAGACCGCTCTATGTGACCGCTGTCGGGATCGAATCCTCTAAAGCCTCGGAACGCATCCGGTCGATGCACGGACCGGGTCGGATTCCCACCCTGCTCAAGCGGGTGGATCTTCTGGCAAGGGGCCGCGCAGCCCCCAAAATGCAGGCTTGGCCGTGAATTTGCCGGTAACCCCTGCGAATCCGAAATGATCGTGGCGTAAAATGCCGTCCATGGCGACCCGGCGCGGTAAAGAACCATTTACAAGACGCAAGGGAGCGGGTATGGTCGGCTCGGTTTTGGAGGTCGCACCTGGCGGCCGGCCGGAGCAAAATGGAGATGACCGAACCTTTTCTCGCCGAAAAACATGGTGTTCTGCGTCGCAGCGTACGCGCATTCTGCGATGAATACTTGCGCCCTATCGCCGCGGAAATCGATCGCCAGGCGCGCTTCCCCTGGGAAGTAATCGAAAAAATGGCTCAGCTCGGTTATTTCGGCATTCAAGCCCCGACGGATCTGGGCGGCGCGGCGCTCGACACACTCAGCTACGCGGTCACCATAGAAGAGGTGTCGCGTGTCAGTGCGGCAATCGGGTTATGTCTGAGCGTGCACAACAGCGTAGCGCTGTTCCCCATCCTGGCCTTCGGCACCCCCGGGCAGCACCGGCGCTGGGGCGAACCCCTGGCCTGCGGAAAAAAGATCGGCGCCTTCTGTCTGAGCGAACCCAATGCCGGCTCGGATGCCGGCGCCATTGCCGCCACCGCCCTTGCCGGGGAGGGCCATTGGCTGCTGAATGCCAATAAGGTTTTCGTGACCAACGGCGGAGTGGCCGATATCTGCCTGATCTTTGCGCGCACCGATCCCGCTGCAGGCCGAAAAGGCATCAGCGTGGTCGTGGCCGAGCGCGGCACCCCCGGCTTCGTGGTCGGCGACCTGGAGGATCTGTGCGGCATGCGCGCCAATCCGGTAGCATCCGTGCGCCTCTACGACTGCCGTGTACCCGGGGAGAACCTGCTGGGCCGCCCCGGCCAGGGATTGAGCATCGGACTGGCCGCGTTGGACAACGGGCGCATCGGTATCGCCGCCCAGGCCGTGGGGATCGCCCAGGGGGCCTTGGATGAGGCCGTGCAGTATGCCCGCCAGCGGCAGCAGTTCGGCGTGCCGATTGCACGCCATCAGGCGATTCAGATGATGCTGGCCGATATGGCCACGCAAGTCGATGCGGCCCGCCTGCTGGTGTACCGTGCGGCCTGGCTCAAGGATCAGGACGCACCGGTTACCAAGGCGGCGGCGCAGGCTAAACTGTTCGCCTCGGAAGCGGCCTGCACCGTCACCGATCTGGCCGTGCAGATTCACGGCGGTTACGGCTATTCCAAGGCCTATGCCGTGGAGCGGTATTACCGGGACGCCCGGGTCACGCGCATCTATGAAGGTACCTCTGAGGTGCACCGGATGGTGATTGCGCGGGAGGTTCTGGAAAACAGATGAAAGCGGCGCCTCCGGTTCCTGTCGGCAGCAGAATGGACGTTGAAGCGTGGTGGATCCCCCTTGATCACCCTTCGGCTTCCAACGTACTATCTTTCAGTCTGGAATCTCCTTATGCATAGCGTCGTCTGCATCAAATCGGTGGTCCGCTCGGCTCCCGGGGGCATCGCCCAGCGCAGCCCGGAGAACAGCGACCTGAATCCCTTTGACCGCCCGGCCATTGAAGCGGCGCTCCAGTTGAAGAGCGCCTATGGGGGAATGATCACGTTGCTCAGCATGGGACCGCCGGTGGCCTCCGCGGCACTGGCCGAAGGGATGGCCATGGGCGCGGACCGTGCGGTCTTGATCTGCGACAGGGCCCTGGCGGGATCCGACACCCTGATCACCTCCGATGTTCTGGCGGCGGCCGTCCACCGCCTGGCCCCTTTTGATTTCCTTTTCTTCGGCGTTCGCAGCATGGACAGCGACACCGGCCAGGTTGGGCCGCAGACCGCTGCCCGGTTGGCGCTTCCTTTTGTGAGCGGCGTTAAGGCACTGGAGCGGGAGCAGACGGCATGGCGGTTGCGGCGCATCATGGATGATTGGGAAGAAATGTGGCAGGTCACCCCGCCCGCGGCGGCTACCATTCACGCCCGCGCTTTTCGACCACGGCCGGTGAGCCTTACCGGCATCGGCCGGACCTATGCGCGGCCGCAGATTGAAACCTGGGAGCTGAAAGATCTGGACCTGGCCCCAACGCAGGTCGGTCTGGGCGGTTCACCTACGCGCGTCGCCGCCTTGACTGCAGTGGATCGCAACAGGCGCTGCCGCATGCTTGCCGGCGAGCCCCGCGAACAGGTCGAGGCGCTGTTGGCGCACCTGAACGAACGAGGGTTGCTGGAATGAGGACCGCAGGCGATATCTGGATACTGGGCGATCTGCGCAGCGCGCGTCTTTTCCGTGACAGCCTGAAAGTGCTGGCCAAGGCGCTGCCGCTGGCCCGGGAGGTTGGTGTCGAACCGGCTGTGATTCTGATCGGCGGTGCCGATCCTGCACCGGCTCCCGAGGGGTGTACGCCTCTGGATATGACCGGGGCCGCGCAGACCGCCGCCGCTCAAGGTGCGGCAGCCGTCTATGCCTTGAACCACCCCGACCTTGCCATCCCGCGAACCGATCTCTATGCCGGCGTGCTGGCCGACTTCGCCCTGCTCCACAAGCCTTGGCTGGTGCTGATGGCCCTGAACGATTTCAATCGTGAAACGGCCGCCTTATGCGCTCAGCGCTGCCGCGCCGGAATGATCGCCGACTGCGCCGAACTGGCCTTTTCCGAAGGCCGCATCATCGGACGCTGCCCGGCCTGGGGTGGTCAGATCATGGCCGACATCACGCTGGCCGACGGCTGGCCCATGGCCTTCATCACTATGCAGCCACACGGCACTGCCCCCCAGAGCCCCTCTCCGGCTTCCGGCCGCACGGAAGTGGNNCCGGATCTGCGGCGCCTGGAGGAAGCGTCCCGGGTAGTCGTCGGCGGCGCCGGCCTGGGCGATCTGCGCGGTTTCGGAATGGTACGCGAACTGGCGGGGGCCCTGGGGGCCGAAGTGGCCGCCACCCGGCCGCCGGTGCTGCTGCATTGGGTGGACGAGGACCGTCTGATCGGGCAGACCGGAAAGAGCGTTCGCCCCGAACTGCTGATCAGCGTCGGGACATCGGGGGCGGTGCAATATACGGCCGGCATTTTGGAGGCCGGAACCATCGTGGCCGTAGACCGCGACCCGAAAGCCCCGATTTTTCAAGCGGCCGATCTGGGAATTGTCGCGGACGCCAAGGTGCTCCTGCCGCTATTGACCCAGCGCGTGCAGCAGATCACGATGCGGCGGCTGGCCGATGCCGCCTGCGCTCTGGACGGCGGCGCGACAGCGGCCAAGGGAGGCTTCGGGGGCCTGATCCGGCAATTGCGAACGGCGCGGGACTGGAGTGTGGAGGAACTTGCCCGGCATACCGGTCAAACACCTGATTTTATTATCCAGGTCGAAGAAGAGCGGCTTTCGCCGCCCGTGGCATTCATCCTGCGCATGGCCCAATCCATGCAGGTGGATCCCGGCACCTTTCTGCGCCGGGAAGAGCAGATCGCCCTGCGCGATCGCCGTGAGCAGGCTTACTATCGCCGCACCCAGGAATACAGCTACACCACTTTGACCCCCGATGCCCAGAAAAGCCATCTGCGGGCGTTCATGGTGACCATCGAACCCCATCACGCCCACAAACCGGTCGCCTACAAACATGAAGGCGAGGAATTCATCTATGTTCTGGAGGGTGATCTGGAATTCATGCTGGATACCCGGGCACAGGTACTGAAACCCGGCGAATCGATCCATTTCAACTCCGATGTGCCGCATAAACTGAAGAGCCTCTCCAATACGCCGACCCGCTGCCTGGTGGTGCTTTATACCATTTAAGGCAAGGCTCACCGAGAAAGCATGATCATCCGATGGATGCGAATACCGCACCCCTGAGCGCCGTCCTTCTTTGCGACCGACACACGTCCGACGAAATCGCGGTCGAGCCCTGGACCGCCCGACCGGAAGGTCAACGCGCCCTGGACCATCTGGCCGCGCGGATTGAACCGCAAGTCGACGACGTGGTGCTGGTGACGCTCAATCCATTGGCGCTGTTTCGCTGGAACGGATTGATTGCGGCGCCGAACAGCGCCCGTCCTTCGCTGCTGGAGGCGCTTTACACCGGATTGAAGCTGGTCCGCCACCACCAGGTGCTGGTCACCGCTATCAAGGTCCCCTGGCTTCAACCGGAGGTGTTCCACCTTCTGCGGGCGGCCCTGCAGCCGCGCTGGGATGCGATCCTGCCTCAGGTGGCCGGCCGCTCTATGGCGTTCCCGGCGTTCTACACCAAGGGATGTCTGCACCGTATCGAGTTGCACCTTGAACGGAACGTTACGGGCATCAGTGCGCTGCTCGAAAAACTGCGCTTCCGTCCGGTCAGCGAAAAAAAATTGCGCCAGGCCGATCGAAAGCTGCTGTCATTCATGGTGCTGGAGGAAGAAGGGGAAAGTGGTAAAGATGATGGATCGTAAAAGTTTCGAGTCGCGGGTAGGGAAAACAGCGATTTTTTTAAAACTTTAAGCCTTGAAGCTGGATCGGTTAAAATATAGATTTCAGTCCTTCCGCTTTAACTAACTGGATTTTGCTTTAGCTCAGGGAGAATAGGATATGATGACCATCGACCATTTGATGACCCGCATCAAACACCATCCGCGCTACGCTGAAGTCGGCATGATTTTGTGTCACAACGGAGTGGTCCGCGGTACTTCGCGGGACGGCCGGCGCGTCAACGGTCTGCGCGTGGCCGTCGATCAGGCCGCTTTGCAGGCCATTCTCGAAGATCAGCGCCAGCGGCCCGGCATCATCGACATTCAGGTGGAGATCAATTCCGATCGCGACTTGAATGTCGGCGACGATGTGATGCTGCTGACCGTTGCCGGCGACGTCCGTGAAAATGTGGTTGCCGCGCTGAGCGACACGCTCAATGCGATCAAGTCCTCGGTGACGCACAAGACCGAGTTTTTCGCCTCGTAGAAGGGCGTGTTGCGTTCGATGGTTCATTATAGAAGGTCGAACGCGATCCTTCGCTTACAGCTTTTCTGCTTTCATCTTCAAAATTGGAGTCGACATGCCTGAATTCACTCATCTGGACGATCAGGGCCGTGTGCGCATGGTCGATGTCACCGCCAAGCCGGCCACCGAACGTCTGGCTCGCGCCCAGGCCGTGGTCCGCATGCAGCCTGACACGCTGGCGCTGGTTCAGTCCCAGGGCGTCAAAAAGGGTAACGTGCTGGAGACGGCGCGCATCGCAGGGGTCATGGCCGCCAAGCAGACCGGACACCTGATTCCCATGTGTCACCCACTCAACCTGACGCATGTGCAGGTGGATTTTTTCCCGGATGCAGCCGCCTCGGCGATCCGGGTCGAAGCCCTGACCCGCATCGTGGCCAATACGGGCGTGGAAATGGAAGCGCTGACGGCGGCCAGCGTGGCCGCATTGACCATTTATGACATGTGCAAGTCATACGATCGCGGCATGTGCATCACGGAAATCCAGTTGCTGGAAAAGCGCGGCGGCAAAAGCGGCACCTGGCAGCGCCGATGAATTTCAACCGGGTCCAAAAGCGCAGGGCCAAAACGGACCGCCCCGCGGCGGGTGGGTGCGGAACCGTGAACCTCCTGACGGCGCTGAGCCTGTTGCTGCTGGTCGGCTGCCAGGCCCACCTCGAACCCGCTCCGCCGCCGCCGCCCCTGACGCGCCTGGCCGTCACGGAATACCCCACATTCCGTGACGATCTGGATTTCGCCCGCCTCTCCGAGGCGATTTCCAGAAGCCTGGCGTACTATCGGCGCCTGCCACCCGAACGTCTGATCCCTTTCGGGTTGGACGCCTATCGGGTGGACCACCTGATCCGGTCGCTCACCGCCTTTTCGGACCTGATCGCCGGACGCCCCGATGGGGAAACCCTGAACCGGACCATCCGGCAGAAGTATGTGGTCTATCGTGCTGCCGGCCGGGAGACAGACAGCCGCGTTCTTTATACGGGTTATTACGAACCGGTGCTCTCCGGAAGCCCGGTGCAGCATCGCGACTATCCGGTCCCGGTTCTTTCGCGTCCTTCCGACCTGTTGGAGATCGATCTTTCGCTTTTTGCACCGGATCTCAAAGGGCGTCGGATCATTGGCCGTTACCGCAACGGAACCGTAGTGCCCTATCCGGACCGCGGCCAGATCCGCCGCCAGGGCGATCGGGTGACCTCCGTCGCCGCCCCGATCGCCTGGCTGCGGGATGAAATCGACCTGCTGATTCTTCAGATCCAGGGATCGGGCCGAATCGCCTTCGCCGACGGCCGCACGCTGTGCGTGCGCTACAACGGTTCGAACGGCCGGCCTTACCGGAGCATCGGCAAGGTGCTGATCGATCAGGGCCATCTGACGGCGGAAGCCGTCAGCATGCAAAGCATCCGGGAATTCCTGCGCCGCAATCCGGAAAAATGCGAAGCGATCCTGGATGAAAATCCGCGCTATATTTTTTTCCGCCTGTCCGAGGGCGGCCCTTTCGGTGCGCTGAATGAACCGCTGACGGCCTTGCGCTCCATCGCCGTGGATCCACAGTGCTTTCCGGCCGGCGCGCTGGCCTTTGCCCAGCTATCGACACCCCAGGTGGATGGCCAGGGACGTATCACATCCTGGCGGAAGCACAACGGCTTCGTCCTGGCCCAGGACAGCGGCAGCGCCATTCGTGGGACAGGCCGGGCGGATCTTTTCTGGGGAGGCGGGCTTTCGGCCGAAACCGCCGCCGGCCACCTCAAACACCCCGGCGAGCTCTTTTTCATCGTTCTGCAAAACGCCACCTCCGGCTGACCGGGACCGCGCCGAATGTCATAACCCCCTTTCGATACCTGACTTTTCTTGACAGGAGGGATTAGAAGCCATAATAACAGGCTGTTTGAGACCTCCGCCGGCGATCATCACCGGCAGGGGGCATACATTCAAAAATCCCCTCCAGGAGAATATAGATGTTTGGAATCGGTATGCCGGAAATGATCCTGATTCTGGCCGTGGCACTGATTGTATTCGGTCCCAAGAAGCTTCCCGAGCTCGGCAAGTCGCTGGGCCGTGCGCTCGGCGAGTTCAAAAGGGCCACCAACGATATCAAGGAGAGCATCCAGATCGATACGGGGCTCGATGAGGTCCGCGATAAATTCAAGGATATGGGCAAGGACCTCAAGCGCTCCCTGGATGAAAAACCGACCGAGACGCCCTCCCCGAAGGCGCCGGATTCCGGCAAAGAACCTTTGGGTGAGGTTCAGCGCGCCTTCTCACAACTGAATTCGGAGCCGCCGCCGGCCGACGGCAGCGCAGCGCCGGGGCAGGCGCCTGACGACAAAGACGCTCCCGTCCGACCTCAGGATAAAAAAACCCCATGAGCGAAGAGGAACGGCTCCCCTTTACCGCCCACCTGGAAGAACTTCGCCAGCGGCTGATCAAAAGCGCCGTTGCCGTTGCCGTGGGTTTTGCGGCCGCCTACTTTTTCAAGGAGCAACTCTTTCACATCCTGGTGCTGCCGTTAAAGCAGGTTATGCAGGGCGGCGACACATTGATTTACACCAGCTTGCCGGAAGCGTTCTTCACATTTCTGAAAACGGCCTTCATTGCGGGACTGATGCTGGCCTCTCCGGTGTTGCTGTATCAATTCTGGATGTTCGTTGCACCAGGTCTCTACGACCGCGAAAAGCGGCTGCTCCTGCCCATTGTAATGCTCTCGACATTTTTCTTCGCGGGAGGCGCACTGTTCGGTTATTTTTTCGTTTTCCCGCTGGGCTTTAAATTCTTTCTCAGCTTTGCCACCGATACCATCCGGCCGCTGCCCTCGATGAAAGAGTATCTGGGACTGGCCTCCAAGCTGCTGCTGGCCTTCGGGCTCGCATTCGAGCTGCCCCTGGTCCTGACCTTTCTGGCCCGGCTGGGTATTGTGAACGTCGCTTTTCTCAAACGCCAGCGAAAATTCGCCATCCTGTTCATTTTCATCTTCGCTGCGGTCCTGACGCCCCCGGATGTGGTCAGCCAGGTGCTGATGGCCCTGCCCATGATGGCACTGTATGAAGTCAGCATCATCGGCGCCAGGATTTTCGGCCGCAAAAAAGATGCCGAACCGATCGAGCAGCCCGTCGAGGGCGACCGATCCTGATCGCCCCGATGCCTGGTGTAGACTTGCATGGGCACCGGGCGTCTATATGGACGGAATCGAACCGGATCTGCTTGTATATTGACAGGCAGGGGTATGGCTTGATAGTAAATTCTGCCGTTTGCTGGGGATCATCAACCAAGAAGGAGGTGGAGAAAATGAAACGATCGATCGGGGTGGCTGTCTTCATGGCCGTGCTGAGTCTTTGCTTTGCGGCCGCGATTTATGCCGGCAACAAGGCACCGGTGGAAATCGAAATGCAGGCGGCCTATGAACACACCAAAGGCAGCGTCAAATTCACGCACCAGAAGCATGTGACCGATTACAAAATCGGATGCGGGGAATGCCATCACGACGACAAGGGCAAGCCGCTCACCGACCTGAAAGACGGCGACGCGGTCCAGAGCTGTTTTGAATGCCACAACAAACCAGGCGAACTGAAGGGTAAGAAGGCCGAGGGAATGTCAAAGGCCGACAAGCTGACCTATCATGCCAACGCCCTGCACGAAAACTGTGTCGGATGCCACAAGGACTTTAACAAAGAAAACAAAACCACCGCCGCACCGACCAAATGCACCGACTGTCATCCCAAAGACAAAGAAAAAAGTTAGCGATATCCGGACACTTTCGAAAGAGCCGTTTGCCCTTGCCCGGCAGGCGGCTCTTTTTTATTCCTTCTCACCCCTCAAATCCTTCACAGCTTGCCCGACCTGAAGATGGAGATGACGAGCCACAGTCCGAGCAACGTGGCGATGATGTAGCCGACGATCCCGAGGATATCGGTGAACGCCAGCGCCTGCAGCCCCCAGCGTTCAAGTGAAAAGACCATGACGCTTTTGGCCGAATTGAGGATCAGGGCGGCGGCGATCAGGGATGCCGCGATCACCAGCCCCACCGTGAGCCGGTTCAATCCCGATTCCAGCTTGCGGGCCGCGTGGTCCAATCCGGCGTGGTCAAGGGCCACGCGGTGATCGCCGCGCGCCATGCGGCGAATAAATTCATGGGTCAATCTGGGCATGCCCCGCAACAGGCTTCCGGCGGCCTTGGCATCACGCCCCATATTCTTGAGTATTTTGCGGGCTTCGTAGCCGCGCTCCAGCAAGCGCTTTGCGTATGGCCGGGTCACTTCCAGCAGACTCGCCTCGGAGTCGAGGATCTTGCCCAGTGCCTCGGTCTGGATAAAGGTCTTGAGCAGCAGCAGCAGATTGCGCGGCAAGCGGATCTGGTACTTGAACACCAGCCGCATGACCTGTTCGTACACGTCCTTGACCGAGATGTTTTTCAGTGAACGGCCGTAGAACGGTTCGCTGATGTCCTTGAGATCGGCACGAAACAGGGTAAGATCCATGCGCTGACCATCGATCAGGCCGGCCGCTTCGAATGCGTCCAGGACCATGTCGTAATCGTGTTCGGCAAAACCCAGAAAGACATTGGCGATCTGCAGCATGGTTTCTTCATCCAGATACCCCACGATGCCGAAATCGACCAGGCTGACCCGACCGTCGTGCATCACCAGGGTGTTGCCCGGGTGCGGGTCGGCGTGAAAAATGCCGACCTCCATGAGCTGGCGCGAAAACGAGCGCAATCCGATCAGGGCCACCGCCTGAGGATCGATGCCGTGGCTGCGGATTTCGGCCACATGGTCCATCTTGATGCCTTCAATATGCTCCATCACCAGCACCGATTTGGAGGTCGCCTGCCAGTATACCTTGGGAATGTAGATCTCTTCGCTCTGCTCAAAGCTCCGGGCAAAGCGTTCAATGTGCCCGGCTTCGATGAGCATGTCCAGTTCGCGGAATATAGTCCGTTCGAACTCCTTGACCAGGTTGACGATCCCCAGCACGCGACTCACGTCGGAGCTCTTTTCCAGGCGGGAAGCGAAATAGTACATCAGCTGGAGATCGGCCCGGATACGTTTTTCGATTCCGGGTCGAATCACTTTGACGGCCACGTGCTCGCCGCTCTTGAGCCGGGCGCTGTGGACCTGGGCCACCGAAGCCGCCGCCAGAGCATTCTCGTCGATCGATTCGAAAAGAGCTTCAAGCGGCAGGCGCAATTCGCCTTCGATGACGCTGCGGATACCGTCGAACGGCACCGGCGGCACGCGGTCCTGCAGCTTACTGAATTCTTCAATATATTCGGGTGGAAAGATGTCGGCACGCGTGCTCATCAACTGACCCAGCTTGATAAAACTGGGACCGAGTTCTTCCAGCGCACGGCGGATGCGCGCCGGGTCCGGCAGTCCGCTTTTGAGGCGGTTGGTGCGCCGCCCTGCGGCGCGATCCACGATTTCACCCAGACCGTGTCGAATCAGTACGCGGGAGATGGTGCCAAAGTGGCGGATACCGCGCAGGCGTTGACCCGTGAAGGGAATCTTCATGCTACTCCTCTGCCGCGATCAGTTTTTCCCGGGTACGCTTCAAACGGCGTCCCCCACCCGCGTCCAGCGGCGGCCAATTTCTTCCAGTTTCTGCGGTTCGGCCACATAGCGCTCCACCAGTCCGCAGTCGAGACACACATAATTGTCCAGGGCCGCCAGGGATGTGAGGCTTACCGGAATGGAGTTGCTGCCGAAGGGGCCGCTCTTGAGGGGCAGCTCCCCGGCCGTGTAAACACGCGTGGACTGACATTTGGGACAGATTCCTTTTTTCATATCGGCTCCTTATCGGGTGGCACGGTCGCTTGGGGGTTGCGGCAAGTTATGGCGTAGCCGCAACTGAATGTCAAACGGGACGACGGCCGGGCAGCGAATCATGATAGAGAAAACTTCCTTTCACCGGGTACGCTTTTGATAAAGCCAGGGACATTGGGGATCCCTCTCCAGCCGATAATCCCAGGTGTCCGGCGGATGTTCATGGGACCCTACGGCCAGCCAGCCTTCCGTCGCCAGCCTTCCGATGATGCGCGAGAATGCGTGGCGCAGCACATCGCCTCGGTAGTAAGTTAACAAGTTGTTGCGCAGCAGTATCAGATGGAATTCATGGTGACCGGGTCGGGTGCTGAGAAGATCATGCTGCCGCCAGCGGATGGGAGCGCGCAGAATGGGTCGTACCCGGTACTGCCGCGCACCCAGCGGCTCGAAAAAGCGTTCGCGCACCTCGGGGGCAAGCTCCTTGAGGCTGCCGCGTCCATACTGCCCCTGGCCGGCCCGCACCAGGCAATCCGGTCGCAGGTCGGTGGCCAGGATGGTGATCGGCGGTGGATCATCAATTTCGGCCATCGCCTGCCAGACCAGCGCCAGGCTGTAGGGCTCCTCCCCATTGGCACAGCCGGCCGACCAGGCCAGCGGTCCTTTCGGGAAACGCCGGGCCAGTTCGGGGAGGCAACGCTCCGCAAGACAGCTCCACATCTTGCGGTCGCGCATGAAACGGCTGATGGACACCGAAAGGTGCTGCAGGCAGGCGCGGCGTTCTTCGGGACGCTGTTCGATAAGGGCCAGGTAGGCGTCAAGATGGCCGCAACCCAGATCTTCCATGTGTCGGCGGATGCGTTTTTTCACCCCGCGACGCACTTTACGGTAGCCTGCCCAGGGGCGGTCGAAATGATCGAGCAGGCGCCTGAATTCCTGATCATCGAGCATCTCCGCCGCTCACAAAGCTGCCGCCAGGCGCACCCCCTGGTCGATGGCCCGCTTGGCATCCAGTTCCAGTGCCTGATCGGCCCCGCCGATCACATGCACGGGGACGCCGCGCGCCTGCAAAGCGTCAGCCAAGTTGCGCAAGGGCTCCTGACCGGCGCACAGAATCACATTGTCGACCCGCAGCACCATCTCTTCACCATGCCGTGTGATGTGCAAACCTTCATCATCGATCCGCCGATAGGTGACCGAATTGAGCATCGTCACCGCGCTGCGCTTAAGCTCCAAACGATGAATCCAACCGGTCGTCCTGCTCAAACCCGCCCCCACTTTCTTACTCTTGCGCTGCAACAGATATACCCGGCGGTCCGCCGGAGCGGGGAGTTCCTCCCGGGGCAGCAGCCCCCCTCGGTGGGTGAAGGCGGTGTCGATCCCCCAGGCGCGCATGAATGCCCCTTTGTCCAGGCCCTCGCGTGACGCGCCATGCGTCAGGTAAAGGGCCACATCGAACCCGATGCCGCCTGCACCGACGATCGCCACCCGCGGGCCGGCCGGCCGCAGGTGCCGCAGAAGATCCAGATAGCTGATCACGCAGGGATGTTCGATGCCGGGGATATCGGGTATGCGCGGGACGATGCCGGTGGCGACGACCACGGTATCGAAACCGCCGGCGCACACCCGTTCGGGGGTGGCGCACGCGTTCAGGTGTACGGTTACACCCAGACGCTCGAGTTGCCGGCCGTAGTACCGCAAGGTTTCGTAGAATTCCTGCTTGCCCGGAATCTGTACGGCCAGATTGAGCTGTCCACCGATGCGGCCGGATTGTTCGTAAAGGACCACGCGATGGCCGCGCTGGGCGGCCGCCACTGAAAAGGCCAGGCCCGCCGGACCGGCTCCCACCACCGCCAGCCGGCGTGGATGTACGGCGGCGTCCAGGTTCAACTCGGTCTCATGACAGGCGCGGGGGTTTACCAGACACGAAGCGATCCGCCCGCTGAAGATGTGGTCCAGACACGCCTGATTGCAGGCAATGCAGGTGTTGATCAGGTGGGAGCGCCCGGTTTCGGCCTTGCTGATGAAATCGGGGTCGGCCAGCAGCGGCCGCGCCATTGAGACCAGATCGGCCGAGCCGCCGGCGAGCACCTCTTCCGCTACTTCGGGGGTATTGATGCGGTTGCTGGTGATCACCGGCACTGCCACGGCCTGCTTGAGGTGGGCTGTAACCCAGGTGAAGGCTGCACGCGGCACGCAGGCGGCGATGGTCGGGATGCGCGCCTCGTGCCAGCCGATGCCGGTGTTCAGCAGGGTCACGCCAACCTTTTCCATCCGTTGGGCGAGCAGGACGATCTCCCCCCAGTCGCTGCCTTCCCGGATCAGATCGAGCATTGAAAGGCGGTATATCAGAATGAAATCGGGCCCCACGGCCTTGCGGATGCGCCCGGTGATCTCGAGAGGGAAGCGGATTCGGTTTTCGTAGCTGCCGCCCCATTCGTCGTTGCGCCGGTTGGTGTAGCCCACGATGAATTGATTGATCAGATAGCCTTCCGATCCCATGATCTCTACCCCGTCGTAGCCCGCATCCCTTGCCAGCTGGGCGCAGCGCACGAAATCGTCGATTTGATCCCGCACCTGTGCGGTGCTGAGTTCGGCGGGTGTATAGATATTGATGGGCGCCTGGATCGCCGAGGGGGCGACCAGCTTCTTGTGGAGGGCATAGCGCCCGGCGTGCAGGATCTGCAGACAGATTTTAGATCCTTCGGCATGCACGGCCTGAGTGATCACCTTGTGACGCGCGACTTCAGCCGATTCGGTGAGTTTGGCACCGTGCTCCGAGAGGCAGCCTTCCGCGTTCGGGGCAATTCCGCCCGTCACGATCAGCGCCACCTGTCCCCGCGCCCGTTCGGCATAATACGCCGCCAGGCGGTGTTCGCCGCCGCGCAGTTCCTCCAGACCGGTGTGCATCGAACCCATCATCATCCGATTGTTCAGACGGGTAAACCCCAGATCCAAAGATGAGAATAAACAGGGGTAGAGCGGGTGGGTCATCGGGTGCCTCCTGGGAACCGAATAATGGGTATGATAACCCCGCCCGGGAGCAGGGATCAAGATGGAACCGCTGACAGAGACGGAATGGTTTGACGGCTCAGCGAGAACCGCTGCAGGGCGGCATTTGATGCGGCATGTGACTTGTGGTCGATGGCGCGCTGGTGTATAAGAGTCTGCTTCACGGGAGCAAAACGCATGCAAATTTATTATGTGGACGGAAAATTCGTTCGCGCCGATCAGGCGGTTATACCGGTGGATGACCTGGCCATCCTGCGCGGAATCGGGGTGTTCGATCTGGTGCGCACGTACAGCGGCAGAATCTTGTTTCTCAAAGAACACATCGAACGGTTGTTCCACTCAGCCCGACAAATCCATCTGCCCATTCCCTGGTCGGAGGACGATATCAGTCAGGTGGTAATCGATACCCTCGGCCGCAACTCGCTTGAGGAAGCCAATATCCGTATCATCATTACCGGTGGCTCTAGCCCCGACTTCATGACCCCGACCGGACGGCCGCGCTTGATCGTCATGGTCACACCACTGCCCAGGCTGCCGGAATGGTGGTATCAGAAAGGCGTCAAAGTCATTCTTTCGCGTGCCCAGCGCCCCACTCCCGGCGCCAAAACGACGGATTACGCCTCGGCTGCCGCGGCACTGCAGGCGGCGCAGGCCCAGGGCGCCGTCGAGGTGATCTACCTGGATTGTGACGACAACGCCCTCGAGGGCGCCACCAGCAATTTATTTGCGGTCATCGGGCCGAACCTGGTGAGCCCCGGCCGCGGCATCTTATCGGGCATCACCCGCAAGGCGGTGCTCGAGATCACCGCAAAATTTCATCCCATTCAGTTACGCGATATCCCGCTTGCAGAATTGCTCAGGGCCGACGAGGTCTTCATTACCGGCACCAATAAAGGGTTGATCCCGGTTATTCAAATCGGCGATTCCATAATCGGCAACGGACGCCCCGGACCGGTTTCCCTCAGGATCATGGACGAGCTGCGGCGTTATACCGAGACCCTGATGACGCAGACACCTGATCGCCTCTAAGTCGATCTTTCGGTCGTTGCCTAGCGGCAACGCCACACCACCTTACCCGGATGATTGCACCCGAGATCCGATGGACCCCGCGGAAAGCGGTTCCCGCAGGGCACCCGAATCCGGCATTCTACGATTGAAGGCGCGGCTTCGGCGTCCATGATTCTCCTTTTTTAAAGTTGACTCCGGGATCGAATCGAGGTACAAATAAGACTCTAAAAACTGACTGAGCGCTCAGTTAAATATTTAGGGTGCATACCGTGTATGGATGATATCGGGACGACACCCCCACTGTCCATCGCTGACGACCGGCAAACCTTTTACCATTTTATGCTGCCCCGATCCCGAGGGTAAGTCAGCCGCCCTAAATTAAATTTCTTGCCCCGACCGCGTCATTTGGGCTGGTTACTTCGCAAACAACCCTGCAGGCACCGCAGGCGGGCCTCACCAGCCGATTCTACACCTCAGAGGAAACGCCTAAAAGGCGGTCGATTGCGGCGATATCGAGGTGCCGTCGAACATGGGCCGCCAATTGGTCATAGGCCTGATCACGGGCGGCTGCGCCGTGCGTTGGGTCGACGGGCAGGCCGTGGAGGCCGATGCACGCCAACCAGCGGCGCGTGATATCGGGTGCATCGAAGATTCCATGGATGTAAGTGCCCAGAATACGCCCTCCGGCGCTGCTGCAACCTTCCGTATCGGCGCAAGCCGTCTGATTGCGGGCGATAACGTGGAAGAGTGGATCGGCGCCCGCACGTCGCGTGCGCCCCATGTGGATCTCATACCCCAGCCCGTAAATCCCATCCCATGAGAATGCGGTCCGGGTAGTGGTTTTGGGGTTCTTCAGCTCCGTGGTCACGGGCAACAATCCCAGCCCGGCACTCGAACCGGCCGGCCCTTCAATCCCATGAGGATCGTGTACCCCCTGGCCCATCAGCTGATACCCTCCGCAAATACCCAGCAGATTTCCGCCTTGAGCGGCAAAATGCTTCAATCGATCGGACCATCCGCTGATGTCCAGCCACCGCAAATCGCCTCGTGTGTTCTTGGTACCCGGCAGGATCACCGCGCGAAAGCGTCCGAGGTCGCACGGCCGTTCCAGGAACACCAGGTTCAAGCCTTCGATATGGGCAAGAGGGTCGAATTCATCGAAATTTGAAAGGTGCGGCAGCCGGATCACCGCGATGGAGGGCCGTTCAGGGTGATCAAGCCGCTTGCCTTCGGGATGTTCAATGGGCACGGCATCCTCGGCCGCAACATGAAAGCGATCGAACCAGGGTAGAACGCCCAGGAACGGCAGCCCCGTCCGGCGGGCGATCCAGTCGCTGCCGTCGGCGAAAAGAGCGCCGTCGCCTCTGAAGCGATTGATGATGATACCCTGGATGCGCTGCCGCTGCGGATCATCCAAACAGGCCAGCGTGCCGATCACCTGGGCAAACACCCCGCCGCGATGGATGTCGGCCACCAGCAGGGCCGGTGCTTCGGCGTATTCGGCCATGGACAGGTTGACGATATCCCGTTCCATCAGGTTGACTTCGGCGCAGGAGCCGGCCCCCTCCAGGATCACCACGTCGCAGCCGGCCCGCAAGCGGTCCAATGCCGCGCAGGCCTGCCCGAAAAGAAATGATTTGCGCTGATCGTACTCCCTGGCGCTGGCATCGGTCCAGGCCTCACCCATCAACACCACCTGAGCGCCGACATCACTGACCGGTTTCAGCAACACGGGATTCATATCCACATGCGGGACAATTCGAGCAGCCTCAGCCTGCACGATCTGGGCGCGGCCCATTTCCAGACCCTCGGGCGTTACGCCGGAATTGTTGGACATGTTCTGCGCCTTGAAAGGGGCTACCCGCAAACCGGCGTCGGAATAGATGCGGCAAAGAGCGGTCGCCAGAACGCTCTTGCCCACGTCCGATGCGGTGCCCAGTACCGCCAGACAAGACGCTTTATGGATTGAATTCAATGTCGATGGTTCGCTTCCCAAGGTTGGATGGCAATGCATCCACTGAGTAGAAGGTAAAAGCAAAACCGAAAAGCACGGCATTTTGTCGATCAGTTTTCAACTTAACTTTCAATTCCCTTGCGGGCGGTGATGCCCTTCTGGAAATAGTGCTTAAGCGGTACCATCTCGCTGACCAGATCCGCCGCGGCCTGGACCGCTTCGGTCGCCCCGCGGCCGGTCAGCACCAGTTCCACCTGCGGCGGCCGCTCCCGAATCAGCTGCAGCAGGTCTTGTTCGGCCAGCAACCCGCAGGCGACCGCCACGTTGGCTTCATCGGCAATCACCAGGTCGTATTGTCCGGAAACCAGTGCCGCCTGCAGGGCCCTCAGTCCGGCCTGCGCGGCGGCCACATCCTCGGGACGGGGCGCCCCGATCACATAGCAACCAGAACCGTACTGCTCGATCCTGACCTGGTCGCCCAGGTGCTTGAGGCCGACGATTTCGGAGTAATCGTACTTTTTCATGAATTGTCCGAAGTACACCCGCAATCCGGCTCCCACCGAACGCACCGTCAATCCCAGGGCGGCGGTGGTTTTGCCCTTGCCGTCCCCCGTGTAGACCTGAACATACCCCTGTCGGGTCATATCATTCCTCCAAAGAGACCTGGTCCGCGAGCACGGTGTCGGCGGCCACACTTCTTCCTCGTACGCGAACAAACGTACCGGTAGTTAAAAGTTCAAAAAATTCAGATGGTTGAATATCCCCACCATCTGCATTTTCGAAAGCGGTGGACGGATCCGTGCGCACGGTCAGCCCGGCGGCCTTGAAATCGGGGCCGGTCGAATTCTCGTCGGCAGGCGTGTTCAGAACCACGGTATTCAGGTCGGCAGGCGCCGCATCGATTCGGATTTGAGTCGCCATCAGCGTGCCGTCACCGCCGACGAGGCGGCCCTTGATCCAGAGCCATTCGTTGCCGGTCAGGGTTTCGAGGATCGCCGGGAACTCGTGTTTCTCGTGTGATCGGCGGTCCTGAAACCGCGTCTCCCCACCAGCCTGCACCACCAGGCCCGGAAGATTCAGCAGGACGATTTGTCCCGCATCCAAATCGGTACCTGCCAGGGCCGCCTCCACCTTTATTTTTTCGGCAAAGGTGATGGAATCCGCCAGCAGATCCCCGCCCTGCAGGACCCCCTTGGCCTCGAGGCGGACGCCCGGCGTCAGATCGTCTTCCGCGCCGCCGGTGTAAACGGTGCGCGCATTCACGATGATGGTCACCGGTCCCAGGGGGGAAATCAGGAGCATGTCGGCGTCCAGATAGCCCTCCAGTTCCACATCCTCACTATCGACGGCCAGGTCGTCCATTTTGCGCACCTGTCGGGCCGACAATGTCAGGACTCCTGAAAGTTCCCCCAGGACTTCCGCATAATCGCCGGCCTGCGGTTCGCCTTCGAAACCGATTAAATCCGCCTTCGGGAAGAGGACCCGCAGATCGCCGATGCGGAATTCACCATTCCGCGCTTCGGTGATCGCCCCGGCGACTTTGGGATCGCGCGGGAGCGCATTAAATACCTCGACGCGTGCAGCCACAATGGTGCCGGAGGGGCGGATCAACCCGCTGACCTCGACGGCATCGCCTGCTTCAAGGTCCGCGAAATTCAGGCTGGTACCGCCGATGTCGATGAGGGTCTCCTCCTCCACCTGGACGTGTTGTCCGAGAATGATCACGTTCCAGTCACCAACGGCCTCGATCACCCCGCGCAGCGCGATCAGGACATCCACTTCTCCCGCCGTTCCGGTCTTGCCTCCGGTATCGATGCTGCCGCTCACGCGTACCAGCATGCCCTCGGTCAACTGGTCGGCCGGGAAGCTGCGATCCTCCTTGCGCACCGCCGCCGTATCGGTTTCGTACTTGACACCGTTGACAAAGATGCTGCCGGTGGCTGTTACGACGCCCGCGCTGGTGACGCCAGTGCCTCCAATTCCGCCGCCTGCACTTGGGCCGTTTCCGCCGCAGGCAACCCAGATCAGCGGACCGGCCAGAATGAGCACCAAAAGGATCGGGGTGCGCAGTTTCATCGATCTTCTCCATCTGTCCCCGGTTGCTCGTCAGGGACCTTGCCTTCAAAATAGTAGATGCCGACCCCGGCCTGCATGCGGCCGGTCCCGGTGCTCTTCGGGTTCGCATCGCGGTCGTATTGGGCCAGCATTCGATCCAGTTGTTCCAGAAGGTGCTGTCCGGTCCGGGCGCTGTGAACCCGGATGACCTCCAGAGCCTCAATCGGGATATTGTCGTAGGCCACTTTACGCTGCAGCCAGGGCCGATCGGTCTCGTCGTCAGTATTGTGGTCGATTGCGGCGATCAGCAGGGCGACATCCGTGCCCAGGATACTGTACATCTTTTTTGTATCCCCCTTGGGCAAATAGGCGTCGACCTGCAGATGAATGCGTTCCGCGTCGTCGATGTGAACGGCGCCGATCTGAATCAGCTCATCCAGAAGCGCCCGCGGCGGGACGTCGCCGCTGTACCGGCGCACCAGTTGGCTGAAGCTGGTTTCGCCGCCTTCAAAAGGCAGTTCGCGTACGACGCCGTCGGGGAGCAGGAATTCAGGGTCGCGCCGCCATCCTGCGATCACCCGCGCGGCGCGGTTGTACCGTTTAACGGCGGCCGCATCCGTGGGAGGATCCAACTGACGCAAGCGCCGCACCTCTTTACGCGACAATCCGGTGATGATGGCCACTCGCGAGTCGGATGATTTACGGCCGGGAATACCGAAATCGTGGCGCGCCACATCCACATAGACCCAACGCGCCAGATCGGCGAAGGCGCCGAATGGCAGGCCGTTGCGCAGAAATATGCGGACCAGCGGGCGCAACAGCTTGATTACGGCTGCAAACAGAGCGTTTTGCAAGGCATTCGACATGGCATATGCCTTAAATCGTTCCAGACCGTGACACAAGAAGGTCTGTTTAAAGGATTACGAATCATGCCTGAAGCTCCATTACGAGTCGTACCTGTTCCGACACTTCGGGCGCGGAGACCAGGGGTTGTTCGGCCAGGGCGCGCTCCACCTGCTGAAAGGCATGGCGCTGGATGCGTCCGCCGCCCGCACTCAGGCGCACAAGAACCTGCAGCAGGAAGAAGAACAGCAGCAGTATGATCACGATGGTCAAAAGGGCATGCAGGAAAAAGTCGCCGGATAAGTACCGTGATTGAAAAAAGCCCGCCAGGGTGAGCCAGCCTACATATCCCATGAGTCCCACGACGGGCAGATTGAACAGCAGTTGCAGGCCGAGTCGGCTCAATGTGCCGGCGCGGCGTTCGATTTCGGCATCGAGGCGGTCGGTCCACAAGGTTTCCAGCTGAATGGCCATGCGTTCGTTTCCGTCGACCGGCGCGGAGCGCACCAGGGGGTCGAAACGGGCGCTGATCAAATCCTCGGCGATGGCCGGCCAGTGGATCAGCAGGGTCCTGCGGAATGCCCCCAGGGCCGTATCCACATGGGTCCGGTCGCTTAGGGCTTCCAAGGCCGAACGACTTTTGCGGTAGCGTTGCCAGGTCGAAATGGCCCCCCAGATTTGACCCACAGGGTTGCCGAAACGCAGCAGTGCCGCCAATCCGCTGCCGAAAACGGTCAGGCGCGCCCAGACCGCAACCAGCCAACCCACCGGTCCGATCCATCTCTGGGACAGGGCCTGGTAGAAGCGCACCTGAACACCGAGAACCTGCCGCCGGTCATCGACCTGCAGCGTCGCCATGGCCGCCTGGAGGGCCTCCTGTTCGGCCGACTTTATTCTTTGCGCGGCGGCCGAGAGCATTTCCCGGTCCTGATGGGCGGCCGCGCGGGTTCTTTCCAGCAGATAATCCCGGATTCGGCGGGCATTGGCCACTCGGCGGTCCTGGCCGAAACCGGACTGTTTGAAGCCCGCGAAGATCATCTCGCGTAGTCGGTCGAATTGATCGAGACTGTGCAGCGGGACCGCCCGGGCATCCCACTCGGGCTTCTTGAGGTGACGGCGTGCCGATACCAGCAGAACCTCGGCAGGCCGTGATTCCCAGGCGTTCTGCAGATAATTTTCAAAATCGGGCAGGATGCTTGTGGTCAGTTCGTCCGCATCGAGGCGGTCGCATTTGTTCAATACCGCCACAAGGGAAGCACCATGAAAATGCTGCACCAGCGGCGCCATAAAGTCGGCATGATCGCGGCGTTTGGGGTTTTGGGCGTCGAACATGCAAATCAACACATCGGAAAGTTCGATCACGCGTAAAAGAACCTCAAGGTGCGCATCACGTGCGGTGCTGTCCGTATCGGGAGTATCGACCAGCACCATATGCTCAAGATTCTCCGCGGCCGCACTGGTGCGCACCTGGATACCCTGATCGATGAGCGGACCCAGAACCTGGCGCACGGTTTCGGGATCGTTGCAGAGCGCGATGGGGGTACGCGTCGTTGGACGCTCGTGTCCCGTGGCCGACAGATCGTCCACGCCGGCCAGGGCGTTGAGCAGCGTGGACTTACCGGAGCCCGAGGGTCCTACAATGGTGCCCACCAGGCGCCGATCGAGGCGGGACTGCATGGCGGTGATCAAACGGCGTGCCTCAGCGGTCTGCTTGAGCAGAACCGCAGCGGGCCGCCAAAGCGGTACGCGTTCGAGGCGTCGCTCCAGCGCGGCAAGATCGTCCAGCAGTGCTTCGAGCTCTCCCACGGCATCGAGAGCCGACAAATCGCCGCGCAGCATCATAGCCGCTCCCTGAACATATCAAGGGCCGCGGCCGATTCGGCCGCCGGCAGTTCCGTGGCCTGCAGGGCGGATGCCGCCGCCTTCAGCAATCCACCGGTGATCTTCTCTTCAAACAGTGTTTCCACGGCCTGCAGCTTATGGGCCAGCCAGGTTTGCGCCACCGGGCCCAGCATCAGCTCCAGCTGGCGCCGATCGGCTTTGGTCATTCCCGCGGTGGCCGGAATGGCGATGAGGGCATAGAGATCCTTCAGTCCGAAAATGCCGGTCAGTTTCACCTTTATCCCAGCCGCGCCCACCGGATCGCCGGTACTCAGAATGTAGGTAATAGCGGCAGTAGCCGGCAAAACCGTGAGCACGGCGGCAAAGGTCTGGCGAACCTGATCGATCAGACGCATGCGTCGTCTCAGGTCGCCCGCCAGTACCTGCAGTTCGTTTTCGAGCTGTTCAGACCAGCTCAGTATCATCGTCTTACGGTCCACAATGGCATTCAAGGTCTCTTTCCAATCGCGCGTACGCAGCCGCTCGCGGGACGGCTGCACGGATGCCGGAACAGCGATCGAGCGGGTATCGGCCGCAATGCGCTCGTCCAGCACGACCCGGTAAAGCTGGTTGGCGGCCGTGAGCAGATCGATCTCCAGCAGCTTTTCAGGCGACTGCGGCGTCGTGTCTGCAGGATACCCCCCCTTGCGCACCGCACCGAGGTGTGAAACGGTTTTCACGATCTGCCGGTAGGGCCATTCGACAATCTTGCCGGTGGTGCGCATCACCTTGATGTGTGTTGGATCGCTCTCCATCCATATTTCTGCGAATCGCCTCAGCACGCGGTCCGTGGGGAAATGGGACAGTGCCAGCTGGACACAACGGCGCTGCGCCACCCGCAAGGCGGCGATGTATTCAGCCAGTTCGCTTCGTCCCGCCTCGATCTGCTCGCAATAGCGTTCGGCTTGACGCACAGCGTCCGCGAGCGTCGATCCCAATATGCCTTCGCGCAGCGCAGGCGGATCGAGGCGCGCCAGACAAGCCGCAAGATCCACAGCGGGATCGCCGAGCAGATGCTGACGCATGGCCCGCCGGCCGGCGGCCACCTCATTATCCTCATCCGCGCGCAACACCCCCAGCAGGTGATCGGTGAATCCGGCGCCATAAATGTTCTGCGCCACGGTTTGGGCATGCTCGCGCACCTCACCGTCCGTAAAACTCGGATAGACCCGGTAAACAAGAAAACACGGCCGTGTGCCGATCGTGGTAAGCAACCGGGCGATGAAGTCGGTGTTGTCCTTATTGTTATACGTGGCATTCGTAAAAACGTATATAAAAAGGTCAGCGGCTTCCAGGGCCCGGCGCGCCAGGTCGCGATTTGCATACTGCCCGTGCGCGCCGGTATCGATGTCGGGTGTATCCAGCAGCACCACTTTGGACGGCGCTGCGGAATCACTGGCGTAAAGCGGCTCGCCCGGGCTCAGCAATTCCAGCGAATCTTTCAACGGCTGCGGCGCATCGCCGAAAGTTCGCGTCAGAAGCGCCATGAAATCGGCGATCTGAAGATGTTCCGGTCTCACCGCCGCCAATACCCGTCGGTTCAAGCCGGCCCGGCCGCCGGTGGGCGATATCGCCCGGCCGACCAGGCTGTTGAACAGTGTCGATTTGCCGGCCGAACCGCCGCCGCAGATGGCCGCCAGAAGCGGAAAGGATGGATTGAGCCGCGGCAGCAGTTTTTGATCCAGCGCCTTTTGCCACTCCCGCAATGTTTCGGCGCCATTCAGCCCCAGAAGCGCCATTGCTTCGGGCAGACGACGGCGCAGTACCGCGAGAGCCGCCAGACTATCGGTATTCAATGACATGCCGCCCTGCCTTAGATGTTTGAGGAACGCGTTGAAACGTCCGTATCTCTGAGAGAGGAGCTGAAAGGTTGATCCTTCTGGTTTCTATCATATTATGGATCCTGCGCTTCATTTTCAACTTTCAAGTTCAATTCTTCACCTCGATCAGGCGGAATTCTACGCCTGATCCGGGCTTCGGCCGCGCCGCGGCACATTGACAACCGCCCTTTGCGGCCTAGGTTGTGTGGGCCACCCGAGACGGTGATAAAATGGCATGGCAGATACTGAAAACCATTGAAGGTCGCTGCTATATTCCCGACCGTGCGGACCGCCCGGCGAAATATCCCTGCAAGGAGTGTTTTGTCTGCCAGCATTGTGCTGGCGAACGGTGCCGGATCTGCCGAGCCAACCATGACTCAATCGGTGACCGGACTTATTCGGTCACCGCGGACCAGGAGGAAGAACCCCATGCGAAAATCTGACTGCCTGTTCGAACGGGCATCCCATGTGGCCGTCGGTTTGATATTGCTGTTGTTTGCTGCCGGATTGGGACTGATCGGCGTAACAGTACTGCCCCTTTTGGGCCTGATCGCCGCCTTACCGGTTGTTTTCCTGGCGGCCCTTTTCTTTAAGGCACCCCGAAGTCAAGAGTGCACCCTGTCGTGATGAGAGTCGAATGATGAGGGCTTTTGAAAAGGAACCCGGCGCACGCCGGGTTCCTTTTTAGGTGCAACCGATCAGGAGAGACGATCCCAGAATGACCGCCCTTGTTCCATTTGCTGATCCGGTCCGGAGGCCGGTCGTACCGGCGGGGTTTGTGGACGGCTGCCGCGCAGGCGGGCGATTCGCTCCTCGACGGGCGGATGGGTCGAAAACAGATGCATCATGCTGCGCCCGGAGAGCGGGTTGACGATGAACATGTGCGCCGTGGTGGGATTGGCCTGCATGGGCAGTCGTTTTGAGTAGGCATCCAGTTTTTCAAGTGCGTTCGCCAGTCCGGTGCTGCTGCCTGCCAGGCGCGCACCCTCGGCATCGGCTTCGTACTCTCTGGCGCGCGATACCGCCATTTGAACGATCATCGCCGCCACAGGCGCCACCAGGGACATGACGATCAATCCAATACCGCCCATCCCACCGCGTTCATCGCTGCCCCGGCCGCCGAATATTGCCGACCAGCGTGCCATGCTGGCCAGCAGCATAATTGCACCGGCCATGGTTGCTGCAATGCTGCCGATCAGAATGTCGCGCCCCTTGACATGCGCCATTTCGTGGGCCAGTACGCCCATGATCTCCTCTTTGTTCATGGTGGCGAGCAGCCCCTGAGTCACCGCCACAACGGCATTCTCAGGATTGCGGCCGGTGGCGAAGGCATTGGGACTCTCCTTGGGGATGATATAAACCCGCGGCATGGGCATGTTGGCCCGCTGCGCCAAGTTTGCAACCATCTGATAAATCTCGGGAGCCTGTTGTGCGTTAACTTCCTGCGCGTGGTACATGCGCAGAACGATTTTATCCGAATACCAGTAGCTGAAGAAGTTCATGCCGGCTGCCAGCACAAATGCGATCAGCATACCCTGTCGGCCGCCGAGCAGCTGCCCGAGCAAAATCACCAGGATTGTCATCACTCCCAACAGAATGGCGGTGCGAAATTGATTGCCCATTTGATTTCCTGCTCCACTTCAATCATTATGCGACCCGCCCGCGCGGGTCTCGGTTCAAATCGGACTTTTAAAATAGGATTGATCGTCTTGAAATCAACCATTGCGCGAAGCTGCCGCCTTGCTTTAATGCTTGCAAATCTTAAAAATATTTGATGAAGTTGACAGCGCTCGGCACTCGCCCGCCGCCATTCAGGATACCGCCTGTGCACTGCGCCCTATCGGTATCGCAGCCGGCCAATGAAGTTTTCGCGGAGAGGGGCTTTTCAAACATTCAGGGATTAAAAGGTATGGACAACGACCGAATCAACGAGAATTCAGAGGAAAACGAAGAGAAAGAAGAAAGTTTCGCCGAAATGTTCGAGGCCTATTCGGCTGGAATGAACGACGATTTGCGTGTCGGCGACAAGATCCGGGGGCGAATCATTGCGGTGGGTGACGAGTCCGTGTTTGTGGATACCGGCACAAAGGCAGACGGTGTGGTCGATATCTCAGAACTAAAAGATGAAAATGGACAGCTGCCGTACAAGAATGGCGATGAAATAGATTTATATGTGGTCTCGGTAGATGAAAACGAAATCCGGCTATCGCGTGCCATTACCGGTGTCGGCGGCCTGAACATGCTCAAGGAAGCGCAAGCCGGGGCCATTCCGGTGGAAGGCAAAGTCACCCAGACCGTCAAGGGCGGCTTTCAGGTGGAAGTGCTCAAACGCCGCGCCTTCTGCCCCATCAGCCAGATCGATACCGCCTATGTCGACCAGCCCGAGGAGTACGTTGGACAGACGTTTCAGTTCCTGATTAAAAAACTGACCGAAGGGGGGCGCAACATCGTTGTTTCGCGCCGCGAACTCCTGGAGGCCGAACAGGAGCAGGCCCGCAAAATTTTCATGCAGAACCTGGAGATCGATTCGGTCTTTACCGGCAGGGTGACCCGCCTGATGCCCTACGGCGCCTTCGTGGAGCTTGCGCCGGGCGTCGAAGGCATGGTGCATATTTCCGAGTTAAGCTGGTCGCGGCTCGAAAAGCCCGAGGAAGTGGTCAAGCCGGGCGACAAAATTCAGGTTAAAGTCCTGCGAATCGAACCGGGCAAAAAGCAGAAGAAAATCGCGCTTTCGGTTAAACAGGTGCAGGGCGACCCCTGGACCCTGATCGACCGCGAATACGAACCCGGGCAGAAAATCACCGGCAAGGTGACCCGTTGCGCCGCCTTCGGAGCCTTTGTGGAACTCAAGCCGGGCATCGAAGGATTGGTGCACATCAGCGAAATGAGCTACACCCGACGCGTAACCAAACCCGATGATATCGTGCATCCCGGCCAGATCATCACCGTACTGGTCAAGGAGATCGACCGCGGCCGCCGGCGGATCAGCCTGAGCATTCGCGATGCCGAGGGCGATCCATGGACCACAATAAAGGATAAATACCATCAGGGCCAGGTGGTGCAGGGCCGCGTGGAAAACCGGGAAAATTTCGGCCTATTTGTGAGCCTTGAGCCTGGAATCACGGGCCTCTTACCCAAGTCGGAGATCACTCGCGCCGCCACGGGACAAATCGACAAACTCAAACCGGGCGACACGATCCTGGTCAGCGTGGATACGATTCAACAGGCGGAGCGCAAGATTTCCCTAAAAGTCCACGATGCAACCCAGGAAGATAACTGGCGGGATTTCTCCGATCCCCGCAATGAAGGAGACAAGGTCGGCGACCTGGGCGAAAAACTATCCAGGGCGTTGAAAAAGAAGCCCGAATAAATAAATTGCGAATAATGACAGGGCCGCCGTACAGGCGGCCTTGTTCTTTTGTTCTCAATGCGCCATTTGCCTCGGTTCAAATTTCAGTTCGATAAACGCCGACAGAATGTTGGCGCCCGGACGATTTGGTTTCCGGCACGGTGTACCGGAAACACAGCCGTGGCGGGGCATGCTTCCTGCTCGCGTGCCTTCGGCGATCGCTGGCACGACCCGCCAGCACGAGTGCACCGCGCATTCCCGCTTGCGGGGGTATCAGAATTCTTAGGCACCATCGGCGCTTGAATCGATCGGACCCATACGGCCGGAGGGCCGGACCGGGCACTACATTTATTTTTCAGGAGCAACTATGTCGGAATCCGAACTGCATGATCTGGTGATCGTCGGCGGCGGCGTCGGCGGGCTTTCGGCCGGAATCTATGCCATGCGGGCTGCACTGGATACCGTTCTGATCGAAAAATCGGTTCCAGGTGGTCAGATCAATCTTTCCGATCAGGTCGAAAATTATCCGGGGTTCATGAATATCGGTGGCGGTGAGCTTTCGATGAAGTTCAGCGAACACGCCCAGTCCTACCGCCTGCCCATGCTTAGCGACGATGTCGTCGCCATCGATCCAGGCCTCGATTTTCACACGGTGCGTACGGCCGAGGGGCGGGTCTTCCATTCGCACGCCGTGATTCTGGCCACAGGCGGTACGCCGCGCAAACTGGGCATACCAGGAGAAAACGACCTGTACGGTAAAGGCGTTTCCTACTGTGCGGTCTGCGACGGCTTTTTTTTCAGAAACAAACAGGTGATCGTCGTGGGCGGCGGCGACAGCGCCTGTGAAGAGGGGCTCTACCTGGCCAAGCTGGCCGAGCGGGTCTTTTTGGTCCACCGGCGCGACACCCTTCGCGCCAGCCGCATTCTCCAGCAGCGCGTCGCGGCCGAATGCAAGATTGAAGTCCTGTGGAACCGGGTGGTCACTGAAATCGAGAGCGGTGAAAATGGGGTCAGCGGTGTCATGTTGCAGGATACCCTGAACGGGGCCCTGCACCGGGTGCCCATCGACGGGATTTTTATCTTTATCGGTTTCACCCCCAACAACGCGGTGGTGCCGACAGGCATCCGGTTGAACATGGATGGGTTTGTCATCACGGATGAGCGTTGCGCCACGAGCATTCCCGGCATCTACGCGATCGGGGATCTGCGGGAAAAGTATGCCCGACAGATCGTGCTGTCCGCCGCTGACGGCTGCCTGGCGGCGCTGTCCGCCGCGCATTTCGTTGAAAGCCGCAAGGCCTTGAAGACCGACAGCTGCGAACTGCCCTCCGGAATGTAAGCCGGTGCCCCTTGCATCCTGGCTGCAATGGAGCCGACCGGCGGCCCGCTGGCGTGCTGCTGCGCAGCAGGGTTGCATGGGTCTGCCGCGGCAGTAATGGCTTCATGGAAGAATGGTCAGGCCCCATCGAAACCTCTCTGCCCCTTTGGGCCACACCCCCAGACTTCCATGTGCAGGCGCATACAAAAGTTCCTGACAAGATGCGTTGGCTGCAGGGTGATCCGTTGGGTGCCTGTCGGCCTGGCATGACATTCTTTAGGTGCTTTTGCGTGATCGACGCTTGCATTCATTCCTGAAAAAGCGCAATATGAATACTTCTTTTAAGCCCATGTAACCACTACAAAGCCTTTGCTTTTACGATAGGAAAGGATGTCATGACCATCAACGAAATCGTGGATCTGACCCAATCGCTGATCCGCTTCAAGTCGGTCGCGACCCGCCCGGATCAAATCAAAGAATGTGCCGCTTTCATCTGCAGCTATCTGGATCAACACAACATCCCCTTTCAGCGCCTGAATCGCAATTCCGTGCCCAATATAGCGGTTCTGCCCCGCTCGGGGTTTGCGCCCGTGCTGCTCATGTCGCACTTCGACGTGGTGGCCGGACCCGATTCTCTCTTCGAACCGCGCATTCAAGCGGGCCGACTCTATGGCCGCGGCAGCATCGATGACAAGTATGCGGTGGCCCTTTCGCTGGTGATGCTGAAAAATGAGCTGCGCAGGCTCAACGATCAAGGCAAGGGACAGGCCGACCTGCCATTCGGCATCCTGCTGACCGGCGACGAAGAAGTCGGCGGTTCCGATGGGGCTGATCAGGCGCTGGGTCAACTGCGCACCGACTTCTGCATCGCCCTGGACGGCGGCTCGCCGGACCGCATCGTGGTGAAGGAAAAGGGCGTGCTGCGCCTGACGCTCACGGCACACGGCAAGGCCGCACACGGCGCCCGCCCCTGGCTGGGAGACAATGCCATCGAACAACTGGTTTCCGATTACGGGCATATCAAAACCTATTTTCAGCAGCAGCGAAAGGACCATTGGCACCGCACGATCAACTGGGGCATTGTGCGCGCCGGTCAAGCGGTGAATCAGGTGCCGGACTACGCCGAGGCCGTCTTCGACATCCGGTTCACCGAAGCGGACGACATCCCCGCCCTGGTGGAGGAGATGCGCGCCGGGATCAGGGGCGAACTCGAAATCAGGGAGATGTGGCCGCTTTTCCTGAGCGGTGAATCCCCCTGTCTCGAACGCCTGCAGCAGGTGGCCCNNTCCGCCGAACGCGTCTTCGAGCACGGCGCCAGCGACGCGCGTTTTCTCTCCTCGCACGGCATGGCGGGAGTCGTATGGGGAGCCGACGGCGAAATGAGCCAGCATTCGGCCGATGAACACGTGGTCATCGGGAGCATCGAACGGTTGCATGACATGCTGACGGCCTTCATGGCCGGGAATGCCCGAACGGCGCTTCCATGAACGTTGACGCACCGGTCCTGCAGATTGAAGCCCTGAAGACCTACTTCTTCACCTTCGAAGGTGTCGCCAGGGCCGTGGACGATGTCTCCTTCGCGATCGCAAAGGGAGAGATCCTGGGTGTGGTGGGCGAATCGGGCTGCGGCAAAAGCGTGACCGCCCAATCCGTTATGCGCCTGATTCCAGAGCCGCCCGGGCGCATCGTGGAGGGCCGCATTCTGTTCGACGGCCGAGATCTGGTCCATCTCTCCCTGGAGCAGATGCGCACGGTTCGGGGCCGGCGCATCGCCATGATCT
>DDYQ01000260.1:0-5245 GCA_002348005.1 Desulfobacteraceae bacterium UBA2230
TGGATCAGGGGCGCCAATCCGCCGGTGGCGATTACTTTGGGACGGCTGTCCATTTCGGTGCACATGCGCCCTACGATGCCGTCCACCAGACCGGCATATCCGAAAATAATCCCGGATTGAATTCCGCCAATGGTGTCCTTGCCGATCACCCGGGCCGGCGGTTTGAACAGCTCGACCCGCGGCAGCTTGGAAGCATGCGTGAAAAGTGCTTCGGAGGCGATGCCGATCCCCGGACAGATCGCGCCGCCGATATACTCGCCTTTGGCTGAAATGGCATCGAAGGTGGTGGCGGTTCCGAAGTCGATGACGATCAAGCTGGTTCTGTAGCGCTGAAAAGCCCCGACCGCATTCACGATGCGGTCGGCACCAACTTCATCGGGGTTGTTCATCAGGATCGGCATGCCCGGATACGATTTGGCATTGATCCAAAAGGGAGAATGGCCCAGGTACTTGCGTCCGAAAGCGTCCAGGATGGTGACCATCGGGGGAACGACGCAGGAGATTATGGTTTTGTGGATATCGCTGAATGAAATCTGACCGCGCGCAAAAAGCGCAGCCGCCAGGACATTGAATTCATCTTCGGTGGTATTGCGCTCCGTACGGATGCGCCAGCTTAAGACCAGACGGCTCCCATCGAACACTCCCATTACGGTATTGGTGTTCCCGACATCGATGACCAGCAGCATGTGTTTACCTCCCGGTTTGTTCAGGACGTGCTTGCAGCACGAACAGCGTCCAGGATTTTCAGCGTTGCCCGTGTTGCGGCAACATCGTGGACGCGGACGATGTGGGCGCCGTTGAGCACTGCGGCGGCCACCGCCGCCTGGGTTCCGGTAGCGACTTCCGGACAGTCTGCGGTGAGTTCGGCAGGTCCGTCAGCCAGAAGCTTTCGGATGAACGCCTTGCGCGAGGGACCCACCAGAATAGGCGCATCGAGCTCGGATAAAGCCGGGAGATTGCGGAGCAATGTCAGGTTATGGGCAATGCTCTTGCCGAATCCGATGCCCGGGTCGATGATCAGTTTGGCGCGGTCGATACCGGCGGCCTCGGCGCTGCGCAGGGCTTCGGCCAGAAAGCGCTTTACATCCGCGACAACGTCCGCGTAGGAAGGATTGATCTGCATGGTGCGCGGGAGACCCTGCATGTGCATCAGGATCACCGGCAGGTCATGCCGCACAGCGACTTCGGCCATGTCCGGATCCAGCCTTAACGCTCCGATGTCGTTGATGATGGAAGCACCGGCCGAAACGGCGGCTTCAGCCACAACCGCCTTGGTGGTGTCAATGGAGATGGGGACATTGATCTTGCCAGCCAATCCTTCGATCACGGGCAGTACGCGGGCCATTTCCATATCGGCGGCCACATCGTCGGCATAGGGCCGCGACGACTCCCCGCCGATATCGATAATATCGACCCCCTCCTCCACCAATATACGGGCATGGCGAATGGCATCACGGGCGGCATAGAATCGCCCGCCGTCTGAGAAACTGTCCGGCGTGACATTGACAACGCCCATTATGGCCGTGCGCACCCCCAGATCGAGATCATGGCCGTGCCATTTCAAGCGATATCGTTTTATCATCGGACCATTGATTCGAGGCGGTTTATCCCGCAGTCGGCTGCTCAGGGGCGGAGTTCTCGACGACCGTGGGCTCAGCCAGTTCTTCTTCATCGATCGCGTAGGCCGGCAGCGCAATGTCGGGTTTCAACGCACGGATCAATTCGTCGAGCTCCTTGCCCAATACCGTTTCTTTATCAAGCAGCAGGTCGGACAAGGCATGCAGGATGTCAATGTGTTCCTTCAGTATACCCTGGGCCCGGGTATAGGCATCTTTGATCAGCCGTGTTATTTCGGCATCGATCTTCTGGGCGGTGGCTTCGGAATAATCGCGGTGCTGGGCGATCTCGCGCCCCAGAAAAATCTGGTCCTCTCCTTTGGCGTAGGAGAGCGGTCCCAGAGTGTCGCTCATGCCCCACGTGCGGATCATGCGCTGCGCCAGATCGGTGGCCTGTTTGATATCGTTGGAAGCACCGGTGCTGATCCGATTGAAGACCAGTTCCTCGGCTACACGTCCACCGAAAGCCACCGACAATTCGCTTTCCAACTGGTCCTTGTATCTGAAATCGCGTTCTTCAGGTAAAAACCAGGTCACCCCGGCGGCACGACCGCGGGGGATAATGGTGATCTTGTTAATCGAGTCGGTGTTGGGAAGGAAACGGGCTACCAGGGCGTGTCCCGCTTCATGGTAGGCCGTGGTCTTGCGATCTTCCTCCTTGATTACTTTGGACTTGCGTTCAAGCCCCATGTAAACTTTGTCCTTGGAATCTTCGAAATCGAGCATCTCCAGCTTTTCTTTGCCCCGTTTGGCCGCCAGCAGAGCGGCCTCATTGACCAGGTTTTCCAGGTCGGCACCCGAAAAGCCGGGGGTCCCTTTGGCCAGCGTGGTTACCTCCACATCACGGCCGATGGGGGTCTTCTTCATATGCACGCGCAGAATTTTTTCGCGTCCCCGGATATCTGGCAAACTGACGACCACCTGACGATCGAAGCGCCCCGGCCTCAACAAAGCTGGATCGAGCACATCGGGTCGGTTGGTCGCCGAGATCAGGATGACGCCCTCATTGGATTCAAACCCGTCCATTTCAACCAGCAGTTGGTTCAGGGTCTGCTCACGTTCGTCATGACCGCCGCCTAGGCCCGCACCCCGGTGGCGGCCGACGGCATCGATTTCATCGATAAAAATAATGCACGGCGCATGCTTTTTGCCCTGCATGAAGAGATCGCGCACACGGGAGGCGCCGACGCCGACGAACATTTCCACAAAATCAGAACCGCTGATGCTGAAAAACGGCACCCCCGCCTCGCCGGCGATGGCGCGCGCCAACAGGGTCTTGCCAGTGCCCGGCGGACCCGTCAGAAGGACACCCTTGGGAATACGTCCGCCCAGACGGGTGAATTTTTTAGGGTCGCGCAGAAAATCGACGATTTCGCTCAACTCTTCTTTGGCCTCGTCGATTCCGGCCACATCCGCAAAGGTAACCTTCTCCTGGGTGTCGGACATCAACCGGGCGCGGCTTTTCCCAAAAGAGAGCGCTTTGCCGCCGCCCGCTTGCATCTGCCGCATGAAAAAAATCCAAACACCTATCAGGATCAGCATGGGAAACCATGAGATGAGGATATTGTACCATGGCGAATCGGCAGGCGGCTTGGCCTTGATCTGTACGCCTTTATTGCGCAGAATTCTGATCAGGTCGTCATCCTGGTGGGGCGCATAAATCTTGAACTTGCGGCGGTTGGTATCGGTGACGGCCAGTTCCTGGCCCTGTATGATGACCTCTTCTACCTGGCCCTTTTCCACCATGGTCAGAAAATCGGAATAAGCGGGCGTTGTATCGGCGATGTTCTGTGCATTGAACATTTTGTAGAGCATGATCATCATCAGCGTGATCACACACCACAGCGCCAGGTTCTTATAAAAAGGATTCAATGAGTCATACCTCCTTGGGGTATCAGCCGTAATTCAGCGACGTATACCATAATTCGCTTTGACCTTTTTCGCAAGAATTATCCATCCTTATTAAGGCCCAGCAGAGATGGGCCGCGTGTAGTGCGGTTTGGCGGCGCGGCACACCTGCAGGACCCGTGCCGTATGCCTGTTCACCGGAGCTGCGGCAGCGCGCCTAACGCCGATGACCCACAACAGTGTGCCCCCTCCAAGCAGTACCGGTACGCGGTGGCGCAGTTCGCAGGGGATTTTATGGTTGCTGAGCAGTTTCCTGACGGTTTGATGGCCGGTCATGCCGAAGGGTTGCAGACGATCGCCGGACTGTGGCCAGCGAACATACATGGGAAAAGACAAACGGTCAAGGTTGAACCAGGCACGATCCGGATCGTTTGCGTTCAAGTCAGCATCTGCCGGAGGTTCGACCATTTGAAATTCAAGTCGCCCCCAGGGTTCCGGCAAATCCGCAGCCAGGGGCAGCGTCTGCACCGAGGATATCGTAATTAAAAAGGGCGTCCCGCCGTCTTTAGGCCGGAGAATACGCCGTGGTGCTTGCATAAAGTGAAGTCGATTGCCATCACGCCTGACCAGGATGGCGTTGGGTAAGCGCACGGTGGCATCCCTGGGTGTGCCGAGCAGGTTCTCGATCACCAGATCCACATGCCCGGCGCCGATGCGGCGCAGATCACCGCGCCAGAGACGCAAGGCTTCCCTCAGCAGGCGCCGTTGGACCGGCCGGGGAAGGGGCGCTATTAACTGTACAGGCACTTCGAGTCCGTTTTGCGCGGAAATTTTAACCTGTTCCATCAGGGGCCGCAGATATTCCTGCCAAAAAAATTCCTCGTCCCGGCACAGGCCAGCTGTGCGGTTGAGGATGCGGACGATCCGGGCACTATACTGCTGCTCAATCAGGGGAATAAGCCGGTGGCGGATGCGGTTACGTTCAAAGCGCGGGTCGGCGTTAGAAGCATCGACCGCAAAGGGAATCGCCAATTCGTGAAGATATGCCAGGATTTGGGACCTCCGGCTCTCAATCAACGGGCGTATGATCCGCTGCCGGACGGGCGGAATGCCCGAAAGCCCCCGCAAGCCACTTCCGCGCAGCAGGTTCATCAGAACCGCTTCGGCATTGTCATCGGCCTGATGCCCTAAGGCCACCCGTGAATAGCCGTATTCTGCGGCAAGCTGCTCAAATATGGCATAACGCTCATCGCGCGCCCGCTCCTCGAAGGACCCTTTGCGATCCCCAAGCTCCAGCCTGTGCACATGCAGCCGCAGTTCAAGGCTGCGGCCGAGCGCCCGCACCTGGGCTTCTTCATTTTCGGCCGCTGCCCCCCTGAGTCCGTGGTTTACATGGACCACCGCCATTTCCAGCCCGAGCTGGGGCCTGAGTGCCAGCAGCACATACAACAAGGCGATCGAATCGGGGCCGCCGGAGACAGCGGCCAGGACCCTGTCGCCTCCCGAAAGCATGGCGAACCGCCGAATCGTGCGCTGCGCCTGCCGCACAAGCGGGGACGACACAGCAGCTTCCGCGGCGGAACTGCCGCCGAAGCTTGTGCCGGCCTGTAATCGTTTCTCGAATACCATAGGCCAGCCTTAAGCCAGTCCTCAGGGGTTGTCAACACGCTGCCCGGCCGCTGTTATTCGACCTGGAATGAATTAGTCCTTGAAATGCATTACGCAGCTCCTTATAATCCCCCCTCGGTTGTGCTAAGCGGGGAGCTAGCGGTGCCCTGTAC
>DDYQ01000260.1:5288-8257 GCA_002348005.1 Desulfobacteraceae bacterium UBA2230
GGAAGGAAGCAGCGATAAGTGATGCCGGCTGTGTCGCGGATCGATCCCGGTCAAATGCCGGGCGGTGACGCCGACGCTGTTTCGAAGGAGGGTGCACAACCGTCTTCTTCGATTTTCTCTCCCCTACCTGTGCGAACCGTGTCTTTCTTGACATCCATACAACCCGTCTTATTTTGTGGGCAAATTTTGGACACGAAGATGTTTTATAAGAAAATCAAGGAAATAGAGACATTTTGTGTCTGAAAAATACGCCGATCAGGGAGCAGTTGGAGGAATGAGCGAGAAGACCCAAGTTGAAATCCAGGCGGGTGATAAGCAAACCTCTTCGGAGAACGAACCTGAAAAAACGGAGTACCCTCCCGAAACCAGCCCCGGAACCGACAACGCCGCTGAGCAGACCGCCGATGAATTCGCGGTGAAGCTGGAAGCGGCTGAGAAACAAGCCAGAGACCACTATGATCGTTTGTTGCGCGTATCAGCCGACTTTGAAAATTATCGTAAGCGCACGGCCCGTGAAATCCGCGAAATCTCCAAGTACGCCAACGAGGAGCTGCTTAAAGAACTGCTGCCCGTGGTCGACAATCTGGAGCGTGCCGTTGCAGTGACGGTGTCGGAGCGGCATCCGGACGATCCGCTGTTAAAGGGAGTGGAGCTGATACTGGCGGAAATACAGAAGTTGTTCGAACGACACAATGTCAAGCCGATCGACGCATTGGGGAAAACATTCGACCCCAACTTTCATCAGGCCATGATGCAGGAAGATTCGAACGATCACCCGCCCAACACAGTCGTACGGGAACTGCAAAAGGGATATACCATCCATGAAAGACTGCTGAGACCGGCTATGGTCGCTGTTTCCAAGACCGACCGCGCGCAAGCTGATGGCAGCGAAACGTAAGGGGAATATACTGAATAGTGTGAAGGAGGAAATCTAAAATGGGCAAGATCATCGGTATTGACTTAGGGACCACCAACTCGTGCGTGGCTATCATGGAAGGCAATGACGCCAAAGTCATTACCAATCCGGACGGTGGGCGGACGACCCCCTCGGTCGTGGCCATTACGGAAAACGGAGAGCGCCTGGTCGGCCAGATCGCCAAGCGGCAGGCGATTACCAACCCTGAAAATACGGTATTTGGCGTCAAGCGCCTGATCGGCCGCAAGTTCGATTCCAAGGAAGTGCAGATGGACATCAAGAATCTGCCCTACCAAATAAAGCGCGCCGAAAACAATGATGTGCGGATTGAGCTGCGCGGTAAACTTCACAGTCCCGCCGAGATTTCATCCTACATACTGTCCTACATTAAAAAGTATGCAGAGGACTACCTCGGAGAAACCATCAACGATGCCGTGATCACCGTGCCGGCTTACTTCGATGACAGCCAGCGGCAATCCACTAAGGATGCCGGAAAGATCGCCGGTTTGAACGTGTTGCGTATTATCAATGAGCCTACAGCGGCGTCGCTGGCCTACGGGATGGATAAGCGTCGTGAGGAAAAGATCGCCGTGTTCGATCTGGGCGGCGGCACTTTCGATATTTCCATTCTGGAAATCGGAGAAGGTGTTTTTGAAGTAAAAGCGACCAACGGCGACACCCATCTAGGGGGTGAAGATTTTGATCTGCGGCTGATCGACTACCTGGCCACGGAATTCAAAAAAGATCAGGGGATCGATCTGCGCGGCGATAAGATGGCCCTGCAGCGCCTCAAAGAAGCCGCCGAAAAGGCCAAGAAGGACCTNNGGTGACGATTTTGACCAGCGGGTGATGGACCATTTGCTGCAGGAATTCAAAAAGAACAGCGGCATTGACCTGAGCAGTGACCGGCAAGCGCTGCAACGGCTCAAGGAAGCGGCTGAAAAGGCCAAGATTGAACTCTCGACCGTCATGGAAACAGAAATCAACCTGCCCTATATCACCGCGGATGCCAGCGGCCCCAAGCATCTGAACATGCGGATCACGCGTGCCAAGCTCGAGGCATTGGTATCGGATCTTCTGGACAAGCTGGAGGGGCCATGCCGCACCGCATTAAAGGATGCCGGCCTGTCGGTTAATCAGATCAATGAAGTTATTCTGGTCGGCGGCATGACGCGCATGCCCGCCGTTCAAGAACGCGTGCGGAAATTGTTCGGCAAAGAACCGAACCGAAGTGTCAATCCGGATGAGGTGGTGGCGGTCGGCGCCGCCATTCAGGGAGGAGTGCTCAAAGGTGATGTCAAAGACGTGCTGCTGCTCGACGTGACACCATTGTCCCTGGGCATCGAGACGCTGGGCGGGGTAATGACCCGGCTGATTGAAAAAAACACGACGATTCCGACGCGCAAAAGCCAGATTTTTTCAACGGCGGCGGATAACCAGCCGGCGGTTTCGATTCATGTACTGCAGGGTGAACGTGAGATGGCCTCCAACAACAAGACACTGGGCCGTTTTGAACTGGTGGGCATTCCATCGGCACCGCGCGGGGTTCCTCAGATCGAGGTCACGTTCGACATTGATGCCAACGGTATCGTCAGTGTTTCGGCCAAGGATCTGGCCACCAGCAAAGAGCAATCCATCAAAATTACGGCCTCTAGCGGTATGAGCAAGGAGGAGATCGAACGGGCTGTGAAGGATGCCGAACTGCACGCCGAGGAGGATCGCAAGAAGAAGGAGATCGTCGAAGCGCGCAATCATGCGGACAGTCTGATTTACTCCACCGAAAAGTCGCTCGGCGAAATGGGCGACAAGATCGACGCGGATACACGCAAGCGGGTCGAAGATGCCGTTGCCGACCTGAAGGCGGCAATGGAAAAAGAGGATGCGGCCGAAATCAAGGCCAAGAGTGACGCCCTGACGAAGGCTTCACATAAACTCGCCGAGGCCATGTACCAGAAAGCGGCCCAGGGCGAGCAGACCGCCGGCGGCGCTCAGGCCGGCGCCACGGGCGGTTCGCAGGACGAAGATGTGGTCGATGCCGATTTCGAAGAAGTGA